>CAKUCJ010000057.1 GCA_934643435.1 uncultured Collinsella sp. | reverse complement strand
CAGGACCCCTTTCGTTCGATGATTCGTTCGGAAGGGGTCCTGCGTTATCGCGACCTTCCGTGGCGCCGCACGCGCGACCCGTATATCATCTGGCTCTCCGAGGTCATGCTTCAGCAGACGCAGGTGCCGCGCGTCGAGACGCGCATGCCGGCGTGGCTCGACCGCTTTCCGACCGTCCAGACGCTCGCTCAGGCCGTCCCATCGGACGTTTTGGATGCGTGGCAGGGGATGGGCTACAATCGCCGCGCTCTGGCGCTTCACAGGGCCGCACAGAGCGTCGTGGAGGATTGGGACGGGGTGTTTCCGCGTGAGACGCGCGATCTGGTCGCGCTACCCGGTATTGGCCCGGCGACGGCGCAGGGCATCCGCTCGTTTGCGTTCGATCTTCCGGGCGTGTATCTGGAGACCAACGTGCGCACGGTCTTTCTGCATCATTTCTTTCCCGATGTGCCGGCCGTTCCCGATCGCGAGCTGGTGCCGCTGATCCAAGCTGCTTGTCCGGCTGCCCCCGGTGCGGTAGCGGACGAGATCGCGCCCTTCGCCGTGCCTCAAGACGATGCCGACACGCCGCGCGCGTGGTACTACGCGTTGCTGGATTACGGCGCGTACCTCAAAAAGACGCTGCCCAATCCTTCCAGGCGCTCGGCAGGTTATAGCCGTCAGTCCAAGTTTGAGGGCTCGCGTCGCCAAAAGCGCGCCCACATCGTGCGTATGCTGCTGGCGGCGCGCGACGGGCGCCCGGCGGGCATTACGCTTGATGAGGCTGTTGCCGGCGTTAACGAGATGGAGGCAGCCGCCGGCCGAGAGTCGGTCGAGCGTGAGTTGGTCGCGGGTATTTTGGCCGATCTTGAGCGCGAAGGCTTTTGCCGCGCCGAGGGCGACCGCTGGATGAGCGTATAGCTCGCCCGAATCTGAAGAACAGGATTGTAAGGTTTAGATTCTGCGCATGAGGGCATCCTAAAGACAAGGCCGCTCAAAGCCTATGGGCGGCATGTGTTGAAGGGAAGTACACCTATGGATTTTGAGAACTCCCAAACCAAGAAGAACCTCGAGACCGCTTTTGCCGGTGAGTCCCAGGCGCACACCAAGTATCGCTACTATGCCTCCAAGGCCAAGAAGGACGGCTTCGTTCAGATCTCGAATATCTTTGCCGAGACCGCGGGCAACGAGTCCGAGCACGCCAAGCTGTGGTTTAAGTATCTGCACGACGGAGCCGTTCCCGACACCTTGGACAACCTGCGCGATGCCGCCGCGGGTGAGAACTACGAGTGGACCACGATGTACGACGAGTTTGCCAAGACCGCCGAGGAGGAGGGCTTTGCCGAGATCGCCGCGAAGTTCCGTGGTGTCGCCGCCGTCGAGAAGGCCCACGAGGAGCGCTACAACAAACTCGTCGAGCGTATCGAGTCGGGCGAGGTGTTTGAGCGCGAGGGCGTAAAGGTGTGGAAGTGCCTGAACTGCGGGCACCTGCACGTTGGTGCCGAGGCGCCTGAGGTGTGCCCGGTGTGCAACCACCCGAAGGCGTACTTTGAGGAGCAGGTGGTGAACTACTAGCGCTGGCGGCGCGCTGCTGCGGAGCGAGGGGCGGGGAAATACCTTTCCCTCTCGCTCACGGCTCCGCAGAGTCGCGCGAGGCAAAGGTATTTCCCCGCCCCTCGCTCCGGCGTTGGGTCGTCGCGTGCTCGCTACATATAATCTGATTAGAAGTTTGCGTGCCGCCCCTTTTGGGGCGGCACGTTTTGTATGTGTGGGGGCCAGTTGGGGTGGCGCCGTTGCATAGGGGTACACTGGGTAGTGCTTTTGTTTGTTTACTGCCTGATATGGGGTGTTTTGATATGGGTAAGAAGTCTCGGGCTCGGGCTGCGGCGGCGGGGACTCGTCTTGATCCTCATCGCGTGGTTGATGAGAGCGGTAAGGCTGCGCGCGCCGATAAGGAGAAGAAGGTTGGGGCGCACGCTCATCCTGAGTGGGCGCCGCACCTCAACTCTGCTAGCGAGGATTTGACTGCCAAGCTGTTTACTATGGTCGAGGTCATTTTGGGCGTGGTGCCTTTGGTGGTTATCGGCTTGTTCTTGGCTTCGAAGGATGCGACGAGCGTCGATAAGCTTACCGAGGTCTTTTCGCAGGATCCTTCGATGGTGGTCACGTTTATCTCTGCGTGTCTGCAGCCGTTTGTGGCGTACATGCTGTACATGGTCTATCGCAAATACTGCGAGGGCGATGCGGGTTTTGTCGCCGGCAACCTGATCGGTCTTTTGTGCTCCGAGATTTTGCTGCTCAATATTCCGGGTGTCATCGGTGTGGGCATCTTGCTGTGGCGCGTGTGGCGCAACGTCGCTCCGCACTTCGAGAGCTGGTTGTTTGAGCGCCGCGTTACGGGCGTGCTGGCAGACATTGCCGGGTCGCTCGTTATCCTGGCCCTGGCGTTTATGTGCGCCACCGCTGCCCGAGGCCTTGCGGGCATGTAGTTTGCCTTCACCGGCTGCGGAGCGCGAGGCGGGAGACCGGCTTGCCTTCCCTCCCCGCTCGCGGCTTCGCAGAGTCGCGTTGAGGGAAGCCAACCCGGCCTCCCGCCTCGCGCTCCGGCGTTGGGCCGTTGCGTGCTCGCTGCAGAAAAGCTGATAAGAAGTTTGTGTGCCGCCCCTTTTTGGGCGGCACGTTTTGTATGGATGGACAGTTAGTTCAGATACGTATAATTCGGGCGGTTTAATAGCTGGGTTTGGAGCCCTCGGAGGCTTGTTGGACGTCTTTAGATGACCTGAGGTGCTTGGTCTTGGGCTTTAAGCGCCTGTTTTGAGGGCCAAATTGCGCCAAGCGAAGCGCCCGAATGCAATTTAAGGGGGTTTGATTTATACGTATCTGAACTAACTGTCCAGGCGACTGCGTTCGCGGGCGGCGCGCTTTGCTTTGGTCCCTGTCTCCACAATTTCTGTCAAGCTTTTGGTTAGCTTTTGGTCAGTTGGCGGGATGGCGGAAGGGTGAAAGATCGCTGGCGAAAAAAGCTCAAAGAAAGTGCTGGTAGGGGAGTTGTTGAGCTTTTCGACAGCTTTTGGGCAAAAGAAACTTTGTGGCTATTGCCAGCGATTGCGTTGTCGCGGTCGTGGTGGTGCGGGATGCTGGTCGTAAGCGTCAATTGCTCCGATTGAGGAGGCCGGCATGGACCTGTTTCTTGAGACCCCGCAGCAACAAGCCGAGCGCATGTTGCGCCAACAGCAACGGCTTATGGAGATGCAAATGCAAGGGGCAACCGTCCAGGCTCTTGCGCAAAATGACAGGCCTGCGGTTTCGCCTGCGGGTGAGGCGGCCCCAGAGAACTATTCCGTACAGCAAGATTCATATGCGCAAGAGCTTGCGTTCGATAAGCGCCGCGCGCACCGCCGTCGCTGGTCTCAGCGCCTGCGTACGCTGGCAATGATCGTGCTTATCCCGTTGGGGCTCGCGGCAATCTTCTTGGCCTCATATGCCCTCACGTGCATTCTGAACGGCGCTTCGCCCAGCGAAGTGCTCCAACATCTGTCGGCCCTCGGCCAGCGCCTGGGCGATGTCATAACAACCATCCGTGCAGGCTGGGAGAGCTAGCGCCCGCCTTTTCAGACCTTACTGGGCGTAAAGGCTTCGAATGGGAATAGGAGTCCGTCTTTCCACGAGTCTTTCTGCGTAACTGAATAGTATTATTGAAGATAAATAATAATAGGATATACCATGTATAAACAGGATTTAGAACAGACTCTTTTGGGCATTGACGAAGAGGCGGAGCTGGAAATAGGTCCAAGAGACGATAAACCGAGCGTTGTATTGGTGGGAGGAAGTGCCTTCATACTAAACGACATGACGAATCGGTCGGTAACACACGACATCGATGTGTTCGAGGCAGACAGGTGTCTCCGCGGAATCATAGCGCGCTATCCCGAAGTGACTGGCATGGCGGTGGCATATTGCAACCAGATGCCGTTCAATTACGAAGACCGTTTGATTCCCTTGGAAATCGGAGCGCGCTTCATAAGATATTTCACGCCATCTTTGGAGGACCTGGCGGTGATGAAGCTGTATGCCTATCGTCCAAACGACATCGTCGATCTCCATAGCCGAGCGTTTATCGACCGACTTGATTGGGACCTGCTCGAGCGACTTATATTCGATGAAGGGGAGGCGTTGGCGTCGTCGCCTTCTGAGCGGAGTTATCAGGAGATGGTCTGTGCATACAGGCAATACAAAAAGGAGGTGCGCGGTTGAATCTGACTTTTGAAGGGTTCTTGAAAGGCTATTGCCGGGAGTTGTCCGGACAACAGTCGTTGAGCTTTAGGAAACTCGTAAAACAGGCAACGACGGTTGAGCCGCGCGTGGCGGAGCCCCTGTTTTTGCTTGCTTTGGCGCAGGGCAAAGCCGAATACGTTTTGGGTTTATCCGAGGGCTCGTGGATGGAAGAGAGCTATCGAGACGTTGTGTCCCTGTACGGCCAAACGGGCAGTTTGGCATCTCTGTGCATTGAGGGCAAACTCCCTAATCGTTATGCCAACGTTTGGCGTGCGTATCGAGGTGTAAAAGAAAGGTCGGCGGCCGATAGAAGGGTTAATGCCCTGATGAGAAAAAGGACGCTGGAAGCGCTGAAGGAATCGGGCGCAACACGCTACGGTCTCTGCCGCGATTTGCACCTGAATAAAGGAAACGTGTACGCATACTTAGCCGGTGACGACTCAAAGGTGAGCAGGGAAACGGCGCGCCGCATTATGGAATATGCGGAAGGAGGAGGCGCCCAAGAAGGAGCCGAGCGCCCAGTGCGTGAGGCGGGGTAAGATTGATCGCGGTTTTGATTGATGTTCGATTGGGTTTGTTGGGCGGAATGTATGTCTGCTGTTGATATTGCGCTTATTGTGATTGCCTTGGTGGCGGTGGGGGTGGCCGTGGTCTGCGCCATGCAGCTTAAGGGCCTTCGTGCCGAGCTGCGGGAGCGCGGCGGCAACGGCGCGGAGACGCTGGCGGCGCTCGAGCAGGCCAACAACGCACTCGATGCCCTCAACGTCGCGCTGGCCGAAACCCGCCGCACGGCAAACGCCATCGCGCAGCAGCAGACGACCGACGCCGCGGTAGAGCAGCAGCGCTACCTGACCATCGCGCGCGAGTTTTCGCAGGCAGGCGATCGCATGGATGACCTGCGTCGCGAAACCGCCCAGCAGCTCGGCGCCAACCGCGAGGGTATCGAACACCGCCTGGACAAGGTGCGCGAGACGGTCGATGCCCAGCTGGGTGCTATCCGCAAGGACAACAACGTGCAGCTCGACCAGATGCGCGCGACGGTGGACGAGAAGCTCTCCCGCACGCTCAACGATCGTCTGTCGGCATCGTTTAAGCAGGTGAGTGATCAGCTCGAGGCCGTGTACAAGGGGCTGGGCGACATGCAGTCCATCGCCACCGGCGTGGGCGACCTCAAGCGCGTGCTGGGCAATGTAAAGGCGCGCGGCATTTTGGGCGAGGTGCAGCTGGGCGCGATCCTGGCGGACATCCTCACGCCCGACCAGTATCTGGAAAACGTCGCCACCAAGCCCGGCGCCTCGGAGCGCGTTGAGTTTGCAGTCAAGCTGCCGGTGGACGAGGGCGATCCCGTGCTGCTACCGATCGACTCCAAGTTCCCGGGCGACGCGTACGAGCATTTGCTCGACGCGCAGGAGTCGGGCGATGCCGATGCCGTGGCCGCCGCGCGCAAGACGCTCGACGCGATGGTCAAGCGCGAGGCCAAGGACATCTGCGAAAAGTACCTGAGCGTGCCTGCGACCACCAACTTTGGCATCATGTTCGTTCCGTTTGAGGGTCTGTATGCCGAGATTGTCAGCCGCCCCGGCCTTATCGAGACCTTAGGCCGCGACTATCACGTCAACGTGGCCGGCCCCAGCACCACGGCAGCCATACTCAACAGCCTGCAGATGAGCTATCAGACGTTTAAGTTGCAAAAACGCACCGACGACGTGTTGCGCGTGCTCTCCGCCGTCAAGGCCGAGCTACCGCGGTACCAAAAGGCCCTACGCCGCGCCCAGCAGCAGATCGAGACCGCGGGCAAAACGGTCGAGGGCATCATCACCACGCGAACCAATGTGATGGAGCGCAAGCTCAAGGACATCGACGCGCTGGAAGATGCCGGCCAAGCCGACGAGATCTTGGGGCTCACGTCCGCGGGCCTGCTCGCAGACCAAGAAGACGAGGACTAACCGCTGCAAGACGGCGGGGCGCCAGCGCAGATGCGGGCACCCCGCCCCTTTTCACATCGCACTTGCCTAGAGTGCGCTCCAATGTGCAACAATGGCCTTTCGCCCTGTCAAACGCGAAAGGAACCCTATGTCCCAGAGAAGCACCAGCCCGCTCAAGCGCTCTACCGTGCGCCGCACGCTGCGGCGTTTTTGGGACGTCACGCGTACGCAGCCGCTGATCGTCTTTCTCTCGGTGTTCTCGTCGGCGGGCTATATCTTTTTGCTCACGTTTGCCAACACCTATGTGATGGCCCTCATCGTCGACCGCGTCCAGGCCGGTCCCGTGGCGGGCAACCAGGTGTTTGAGGTCTTCGGTCCCTATATCCTGGCGCTCGTGCTCGTTAACCTGGTGGGCCAGATCCTCTCCAAGCTGCAGGACTACACCGTCTACAAGCTCGAGATCGCGGGCAACTACCACCTGGCGCGCCTGTGCTTCGACACGCTCTCCAATCAATCCATGACGTTCCACACCAGCCGCTTTGGCGGATCGCTTGTGAGCCAGACGAGCCGTTTTATGAGCGGCTACACGGGCCTGGTGGACGTTACGGTGTATTCGCTCATTCCCACCATCACCTCGGTTATCTGCACCGTGGCCGCGCTCGCCCCGGTGGTGCCCACGTTTACCGTGATCTTGGTGGGCATCATGGTCGTCTACATTGCATTCGTTTGGCTTATGTACAAGCGCATCATGCCGCTTTCGGCCGCGACGTCCGCCGCGCAGAACAAGCTGTCGGGCGTGCTGTCCGACGCGGTCACCAACATCTTGGCCGTCAAGACCTGCGGGCGCGAGGACTTTGAGCGCGACCTGTTCGACGCCGCCGACCGCGCCGCGCGCGACGCCGAGACGGTCTCGATGCACGCCATGATGCAGCGCAACTTTACGACCTCGGGCCTTATCGTCATCACCATGGCCGTGGTGAGCGTGTTTGTGGCGGGCGGCAACGCGTGGTTTGGCATCTCTGCCGGCGCGCTCGTCATGATCTTTACCTATACGTACAACCTCACCATGCGCCTGAACTACGTGAGCTCCATGATGCAGCGCATCAACCGCGCGCTGGGCGATGCGGCCGAGATGACGCGCGTGCTGGACGAGCCGCGCCTGGTGGCAGACGACCCGAATGCCCCCGAGCTCAAGGTGCGTGAGGGCGCGATCGATTTTGAGCACTTGAGCTTTGCCTACCGTGACGCCGCGGTGGGCGAGAGCGTGTTCGACGACCTGACGCTCCATGTGGCGGCGGGCCAGCGCGTGGGCCTGGTGGGCAAATCGGGCTCGGGCAAGACGACGCTCACCAAGCTGCTGTTGCGCCTGGACGACGTACAGGGCGGCCGCGTGCTCGTGGACGGTCAAGATGTCTCGCGCTGCACGCAGCAGAGCCTGCGCCGCCAGGTTGCCTACGTGCCGCAGGAGGCGCTGCTGTTCCACCGCTCCATCCGCGAGAACAT
>CAKUCJ010000056.1 GCA_934643435.1 uncultured Collinsella sp. | reverse complement strand
AACGATTTGCTTCCTCGACAATGTGGATAGCCACGCGATTCCCCTCTTATCTAACCCAATAGGGCGACGGCGAAAACACCTCGCCGTCGCCTAACACCAGTAGTCCGATCGGCCACCATGGCCGTCGGCAACATTACAGCTCGCGATGCGCGCCCTCGCAGCGCGCAGACATGCTCTGCAACGTGGTCAAACAGCCCAACGCCGTTGCGGGCACGCTGTTCTCGACCACACACGGAACGCCAGGGCAAGCTGCGGCGGCCCAAGCCACCACGGGCTCAAAGTCATACTTGCCCGTCTCGCCCACGCCGTGGCACACCAGACGCGAACCCGTGCCGTCGCACCAACCGGCCTCGTCCTCGTTATCCACGACCTCAAAATCCTTGGCATGCAGCACGCGAATCTTGCTGCCGCACAGGAAGAGCATGCGCGACGTAAGCTCCTGCGCACTGTCCACCACGCTGGGATGCAGCAGCGACACCGGATCGTAAATCACACCGAGCGCCGAGCTCGGCACACGCTCAAGCACCTCGCGGCAGCGCTCCGGCGTGTTGACCGTCTCGTTCCAGCCGGGCTCAATCAAAATCTGACCGCCCATTGCCTCGGCGCGACCACAGACATACTTGAGGCCCTCCACAAATGCGTCGAGCGCCTCGTCGGTCATACGGTCGTCCGCCACGCGGTTCTGAGCGTTGGGGCGACCGGTCTCGGTGCCCACCGGGCAGCCGCCCAGCATCTTGGCGAAGCGCAGGCATGCCTCGTACTCGGCATAGTTATCCAGCAGCTGCTGGCGATCGGGCGTCGCCAGGTTTTTATAGCAGCCCAGCACAGCGACCGAAACGCCGGCCTCGTCGAGCACCGTGCGCAGGTGATCGGCAAGCTCGCGCGTAAGGCCCAAACGGTTGATGCCCATCGACGCATAGAGCACCTTGCTCGGCAGCTGAATGCACGAAAAGCCCAGCTCGCCAGCCATGCGGATGCGCTCTTCGACCGTCCCCTGCGGAAGGTCGTGCAGGCGCACGCCCGGCGTGATGGCCCCCACGCTATTCACATCCCTTGCGCGCGTTGATGCCCGGCGTATAGCCACCGAACGGATCCTCGATGGAGCAGACGCCCGAAGGAGCGAGCGGGTCGCGCTTGCCGGCCAGCTTGTCGTGGTGCATGGTCTCGATATAGGCGAGCACGAGCGGTGCCACGCCCTTCGCATCGTTTTTGACGATGGGCTCGCTCATGTAGTAGCCAAACGTTCCCTCGCGGTGTGCGGTGTTGCCCAGGCCGGCAACCAGGCAGATGTTGTCGAGCGCCAGCTGACCATCGTGCTCGGACAGACAGGTCTCGCAGATGCCGTCGAAGGCGCGGCGGCCATACTGGTAGTAGCGCTCGCCCAGCACGCCCAGACGCACGCCCTTCATGATGGCGTTGGCAAAAATGGCGCTGCCACTCTCCTCCAGATAGTTGGGGGCAATGTTGGGCAGGTTGATGACCTGGTGCCACATGCCAGTCTTCTCGTCCTGATACGGCAGCATCGCATCGATCAGGTCGTGGAACATCTTGCGGATCTCGTCCTTCTCGGCCGACATCGAGGGCGGCATGAGCTCCCAAGTATCGATAAGCGCCATGGCAAACCAGCCCTCGGCGCGCAGCCAGAAGTTGGCCGAAAGGCCAGTGACGGGATCGCACCAAAACTGCTTGCGGCTCGCGTCGTAGGCGTGATAGTACAGACCGTTGAGCGGGTTGCGCATAAGATCGTGCACGACCTGGAACATATGGAAGCTGTCCGAGCAGGCGCGGCGGTTGTGGAAACTCAACTCGTACTGCATGTAGAACGGCTGAGCCATATACATGCCGTCGAGCCAAATCTGGTTGGGATAGACGGCCTTGTGCCAAAACACGCCCTCTTTGGTGCGCGGCTGGGTCTCGAGCTGGCGATAGATCGTGTCCATGGCGGCACGGTACTTGGGCTTGCCCACCAGGTCATACAGCTTGTAGAGGGTCTTGCCCGCATTGACGTTGTCGAGGTTGTACTCCTCGGGCTTGTAATGTTTGATGGTGCCGTCTTCCTGGACAAAGAAGTCGATGTAGTCGTCGGCAAACGTCAGATAGCGCTGCTCACCCGTGATCTCGTACAGCTCGATGAGCGCCTTGATCATGCAGCCATCGATGTAGTTCCAGGTGTTCTCCTTGCCGGCACGGAGCTTTTCGATGTTCCAAGCGGGTGCCTGCGGCGTAGACGTCTCGATTAACTGCTCGATGTAGCTATCCAGAATCTGATTGCAACCCATTGCTGTCCCCTCTGACGTTGATGATGGGTGAACGTTAACCTTAGTGTAACGCGAACGGGGAATGTAGGGTGAACGTTAACCCTACATTCCCCGCGAACGGCAGGCTTTTAGCGGCAAACGGCGGTTAGACCCGCGGCAATTCGATGCGCCAGGCGCTCATAGCCGGCCGGGCTGTAGTGCAGGCCATCCGGCATGTAGAGCTCGCGGTGCTCGGGCAAAAACGGGCTGATGCCGCTTTGCGCATACAGGTCGATCACCGGCACGGAGTAACGGTCGCAGACCTCGAGCATCGCCTTTACGTAGGCGATCTGCGTCAGGCCCAGGTGGTTGAGCTCATCACTTGCCGGGATATCCTTCTCGTGCTTACCGTTCGTCTTGCACGGGGTCATAAACACCAGCTTCGCCTGGGGCGAGCGCGCGCTGATGGTGCGGATCAGGTAGTCGAGCGCACCGTAGAACTCGTGCACGTCCGTGCTGCCAAGCTGTCCCAGCGGCACGTTGCGGCTAAAGTCGTTAACGCCGCCAAAGACGACGTAGACATCGGCTGCATCGTCGATACCGTCCAGGCGCTCGACAAACGAATCGGCACGGTCGGCTTTGATAGCGATACGCGAGCCCTTGATGCCAAAGTTCTCGACCGTAGCGCCCCCCAGCAGCGCGCCCAGGTGCGAGGTCCACGAAATATCGTTGCCTCCCCCGCCACAACCGTTGTCGCCCCAAGTCGTCGAGTCGCCAAAACAGCAAATGGTCGACTCGCCCAAGCCCTTCGTTTCCATAAACTTCTCCTCACCCGCTCGTTGGCGGTCTTATAGGTATCTATCGTTCATCCGCAGCATGCCGAGGTCCTATGCACGGGCGCCTGCCGCAGCATGACAATCGAGCCACTCGATATCCTCGGCAAGGTGCGTCACGCCCAGATGGTGTCCACCCGGACAAACCTCGTGACGCAATCCCTCGCCACAACCCAGCAGCTCGTAGGCATCGCGCACGATATCCAACTGTTCATCGACATTTGTCAGCCCTCGAGCGCCGTTTAGATGGTCTTCCTCGCAACTTTGCACCAGCAGCGGACGCGGCGCGATGAGCGAGGCGATATCGCCCATGTCGAGCAAACGCCAGAGTCCGGGCGTGTAATTGCAGCTGCAATTACCGTTAAGGTGCATCAGCGAATCGTCGACACCATACAGATAACCCGAGACAAACGCCTTGCGCACGCGTGGGTCGAGCGCAGCCAGATACAGCGTCATGTAGCCGCCGCCCGAAAAGCCAAAGCAGCCCAAGTCGCCCATGGCAATGTCGCCACGCACCTCCAAATAGTCGATCAGTCGCATGTTGTCCCAGGCGTTGAGCCCTGCGACCGACAGGCCCAGCGGCTCCGCCATGCGAGCCTGGTTAAGACACGTGCCGCGCAGGTAGCTTGCCT
The DNA here is from genome assembly GCA_934643435.1 of uncultured Collinsella sp. Lineage (GTDB taxonomy): Bacteria > Actinomycetota > Coriobacteriia > Coriobacteriales > Coriobacteriaceae > Collinsella. The sequence goes on along the minus strand of CAKUCJ010000056.1, from coordinate 4,015 downwards.
CATCGTCGCCCTGACCCTTCCAGTCGCGGCGGTATCCCCAGCCGCGGGCATCGGGGCAGACGGCCACATAGCCCATGCGCGCCAAGCGCAGGCCGTAGTCGTAGTTAAACTTGCGGACGGCGTCATCAACCGCCGGCACGCCCGTAACGCCGGCAATACTTGCGGCACCCGCGCCCTGGTGGCCATGTGGGCAGATATAGCAGTGCTTGAGTCCCCACTCGTCAAGCTTTGGGCGAGACGGTTCCAACAGGTAGAACGGCATCCACACATCGCGCTCGACCTGCAGCAATGCATGGGTGCGCACAATGCCGCCGGCAATCTGTACGCGGCCGAGTTCACGAACCTCAATCGAGGCACGATCCATAAGCGAAAGACCCAAGACATCGTACAAACGGGCTCTGGTCGCAACTTTCCACGCCTCAAAATCCGCAGGCGTCTTGCCCGCAAAGGCGGCTTTGCGCCCCTCGCGCTTCAGTCGGGCGCGCAGAGCGGGCTCGTCTTCGTAGTAAGTCTCGATATGCACCGTACGACCGTTGGCAGACAGGTCGGCTGTCTCCACCGCATCGCCGTCGCCGCCCTCGGGATCCCAGTCATCCGCACCGGCAAGCACGTGCCCACGTGCATAGCGCTCTGCATCCCGATCGCCCAGGCGATGTGCCCACGACGCCCAGGCGCTCGTATCCCCTGCCGGGCCAAACAAGGCGCCGCCGCCATACAAAGCGGTATCGTGTGCGGCCGGCTTGTTCCAATCCCACCAGCCCTCGGGTGAAATATGGGCGCCAAGCCAGCAATCGATCAACACGGTCTGGGCCCACTCGCGCCACGGACGACCCAGGTAGACCGACCCTGGAGCAGTGCCTTCGTCTGCCGTAAAGGAACAACCATGGAACACGAATCCATACGGCTCGCCCTCGGGCGTGGATGCCGCCGTTACGTATCCGTTTACGTCCATATCGCGATTGAGCGACCGAATCTCACAGCCCTCAAAGTAGGCACACGCCCCACCAAAGATAAAGTCGACATCGCCGGCAATAAGGCAACGACGATAGTACTGCCGACCCACACGACGAGGTGCAAACTGCTTGGGACCAATGAACCCGCCCGGCTTAACCTCGCGCGGCGGCAACGGACCCGCAAACAGCGTGTCCTGATGTCCCAAAATGCGGCAGGCGTCGACAACCAGGCGGTCGCCATCGGCATACAGGGCAATTGCCTGACCGACCTCGCGCCCGTCGCCCGCATCGTTTTTGATCGTAAGGTTTGCAAGCGTCACGTCATCGGCATCGACCAGTACCGTATACGTACGGAAGGTGCCGAGCTTTCCGTCCTGGCCGCTACCGTCCCCAGAGGGCATCTTGGCGCCCAGGCCGCCCACGATGCGTACGCTATCGGCCGTCTCGCCCTCAATCGTCACATGCGGACGGCGAATCTCGACCCGCTCTCGGTACTCGCCCGGCGCCACCAGCACGCGCACCGGCACAGTCTTATCGGGCACGCACCGTTCCACCGCCTCTAGAGCTGCCGAAACGCTGCGATACGCGCCTTCGCGCACGAGCGATACCTCAAAGAGCCGCTCTTTGTCACTCATTTGTCACCATGCTTTCTATTGCAGAACAATCGCGGGCGTCGCCCGTCAATCGCCCTTGCGACCTGCCGCGATTGTTGCATTGACCTATTCGAGCGCTCGATACGAAAAATCGCTAAAGGTTGCTTTGAGTTTGCCGTATGCGAGATCGACCGCTCCGAGTCCCAACATGCCGCCAGTAAAATGCGGCCCCAAAATGTGCTCGTCGCCCAAGTTTTCCTCGGCAAATGAGCAACCGAGGTCCTCCCATCCATCGCCGCCATCGACAGCGAAGCACAGTTTGCCCGCGTGGGCGACGATACGAAGGCCGATCTTTCCCGCAGGGGAAAGCGTCTTGCGTCCATCGGTGCCCAGGGGCATCGAATACGAACCGTTATCGCAGACGAGCACATCTGCGACGCGCTCTCCATTCTTCTCGTCAAACCCCACCAACAGGGCAACATAGCAACGCGAATCGTACATTGCGACCATGCCCGCCGCCTGGTTATAGTTACCCGGCGCCACGTCCACATGGGTCACGGCCTCAAAAGAAAAATCTTGGATTCGGCGGACGACAAGCGTTTGGTCAAACAACGAGCTCAGAGAGTCGTTTCCCGTAAGGACCAACCCGTCCGTCTCGTCGATTCGCACACGCAGATCGTCTATAACGCGTGGGGTCAACCATTCTTCACGCCACAGATCGCAATCAGGCTCAAACGACGTTGCGTAGGTGGTGTCGCGGCGGTACGGTTCGCTCTCGGTGCCGGCTGCGATACCAGCAGGAGCCGGAACCGCCAACTGGGGTTCGCTGCCGCCAGCGGAAAGGCGCGGCCAACCGTCAATCCAATCAACACGCTGCAAAGCCGACTCGCGCCCCAAAGGAGACGTCGACGCCCCCGGAAGATGACGAGCACAAAGATGGCAGGCGTACCAAGAGCCATCGGGAGCCTCGACAAGATTGCCGTGCCCGCTCTTTAGAAGAATCGAAGACGTGCCGGCCGCCGAAACCAACGGATTGTTCGACATGGGTTCGTAATAGCCGTCGACAGTTCGAGAGCGCGCGACAATCGTTCGGTGATTGACGCCAGTGCCGCCCTCGGCAGCAAGCAGATAGAACCAGCCATCGTGCTCTAACACATGCGGCCCTTCGCACACACATGGAACATCGCCGGTGTGGTCAAAGATGCGCTTAGGGTCACCGACGCCACCGGTATATGTATTGAGCTCGTACATAAGAACGCCGTTAAACTTGTAATGGCCCTCTAATGGACGCCAATCCCACTGCGGAACCACCAGGCGACAGCCATCCTGCGCATGAACCAAGCAGGGATCGAACCCCTTGGCACCCAACTTGACGGGCTCGCTCCAAGGACCTTCGATGTTCCGCGCGCGCACCAGATAGTTATCAACGTCTTTAAAGGCTCCGCTCACGGTTTTTGCCACAGAGTAGACCAGGTAGAACTCGCCCTTGGCATAGGTAAGATCCGGGGCCCAGACGCCACCGGACTCGGGAATTCCCCTCAAATCGAGCTTATCGAGAATACCGCCCAGACTCTCCCAGTGCACCAGGTCACGCGAGTGATACAGGCTCACGCCCGGCAACCAGGTAAACGTCGAGGTAACCATATAGTAGTCATCGCCTGCGCGGCACAGGCACGGATCGGGATGAAACCCCGGCAGAACGGGGTTGGCAAAAAAGGAGGCACCCGCAAAGCGCTTCGTAGTTTCTTGTGGCATGAGGACTTCTTTCATCGGTGATAGCGATATAAAAATGCCGGCGTCAACATAGACGCCGGCGCAACTTCTTACGAACTTGTTTTAAGCGCGGATAACCTTGTCGACGTTCTGCAGCTGCAGCTCCTCGCCGTCATGGCCCTCGATGCAAACGTTTTGCAAGTCGAGCACGGCGACGTTCTGCGCGATGATGCCCTGGCGAACCATGGGATCAACACCGCAGGCCATAGCCGGCACAAAAGGCTCGGCGTTGGGCGAGAAGGTCACGTGGACGTCCTCGAACGTCAGGTGCGTCACCTTGCTCTCGGGAAGACCCGTGATGTAGGCAGCGGCTGCGTGGCAGTTGGTGGCCTCGATGTCGCGGAACGTCGTGGCGCCAAAGCCGGGCGTACGGTCATCGACGGGCAGCGCCTCGCGGCTCTGGACGTAGTCGGTCTTGCCGTCCTTGTCGCAGAAGTAGAAGGAGTTGACCACGAAGGGCGTGAGCACCTCGTCCATGCGGATGTGCTCAAAGGTGATGCCCTCGTTGACGGCGTCCTTGCCGCGACCGCGACGGGTCTTAACGCGCAGGCCGCGATCGGTGCGCTCGAACAGGCACTTGCTCACGGTGAGGTCCTTGATGCCGCCGGCGGCCTCGGAGCCCAGGACCACGGCGCCGTGGCCATCGTGCATGTAGCAGTGCGAGATCAGCACGTCGTGCGTTGCGGGGCGAAGCTC
>CAKUCJ010000055.1 GCA_934643435.1 uncultured Collinsella sp. | reverse complement strand
CGAGTACGCTTCGCTCCTCTTTCGGGGCAATCTCGGGCACCTCAACGTGCCTTTAAGATGACTCTGTTCACGACTAAACTGTCAGATAATCCCAATCGATAAGGAGTACACCCATGAACTACATCATTAAGACGCTCGGCCTTATGTGCGGCCACTGCGATGCTACTGTCGAGACTGCGCTGCTCAACGTGGCCGGTGTGACCGATGCCGATGCCGATCACGAGACCCAGACCGTCCAGGTAGAGTGCGCCGACACCGTGACCGCCGAGCAGCTCGCCGCCGCCGTCGAGGGCGCTGGCGAGAAGTTCCACGCCCTATCTGTGACCGCCGCGTAGCAGCTGCCACCAGCCCCTCAGAAGTTGCGGTGAAATAGTTCCTGTTCAAACGCTTCAAGCTTTCAATCGGGAACTATTTCACCGCAACTGACGGGGGCATCCGGAAGATCGACCAGAAACGAGGACCCGCCATGATGGCAGACCACAAATCGGTGACCCGTATGCTCAAGACGGCGCGCGGGCAGATCGACGGCATCCTGCGGATGGTCGAGGAAGACCGCTACTGCGTCGATATTTCCACGCAGCTCATGGCAACACAGGCGCTCCTCGCGCGCATCAACGCCGACGTGCTCAAGGCCCACATTGAGGGCTGCGTCGCCTCGGCCATCGAATCGGGCGACGAGGAACTCAAGGCCGCCAAGCTCGCCGAAATCGAACGCGTCGTCGACAAACTCGCAAAGTAATTGGTGCATTGGGGTCAGGTTACTTTGCACCATCTTGGTGCATGGGGGACAAGTACGCTTGCACCACCTTGGTGCAGATTAACCTGTCCCCCATGCACCAAATGGGGTATAAAGGCGTGCAGCATATCGAATGAAAGGCAATTCGCATGAATGACTTTATGAAAGGTCGCAACGGTGCCGACGAACTTACCATCGTGCTGGGCTTTGCCGGCATTGTCATCGCAATGATTGGCTCGATGGCTCGCGTCCAGTGGCTCAGCTGGATCGCCATCGCCGTCATCGTGATCGGCGTGCTGCGCGGCCTGTCCAAGAACGTCGACGCCCGCCGCAAGGAAAATGATGCCTTCGTTGCCGCGACCGCGAACGTCCCTTGCCTGGGCAAGTTTGTCGCCAGCCTGGGCGGCGGTGCCGCGGCGGCCAACGCCTCGCGCGCAGCTGGCACAAGCAAGGAAGACCTTGAGCGCGCCAAGCGCACGGCCAAGAAGATGTGGAAGGGTCGAAAGACCACGGCCTACCTCAAGTGCCCCAACTGCGGCCAGATGCTCTCCGTTCCCAAGGGCAAGGGCAAGATCCGCGTCACCTGCCCCAAGTGCCACGCCAAGATGGAAACCCGCTCCTAGCCACCGCACGTGGGACAAATTAATCAGGTTTGTTTGTCCCAAATCTTAAGTATTTGTTCGATAAAAAAGCCGAGGTCTCGTGTTGAGACCTCGGCTTTTTTGCGTGGGGCGACAACATTCGACGAAAACTGTCGCCCCCGTCACGCCAGTGCCTACGCCACGCCGTCGCGCGCAAGCTCCTCAGCCAGCGCCTCGGCAGGCATGGCCATAATCGCGTCGAGCTCGGTGTCCACCTCGGGAATGTGCTTGACCTTCAGCTTGCGCGCCAGGTCGCCGCGGCACATCACGTGCATCGGCTCGCGCAGGGCCGTCAGGTCGTCCAGAGGATTCTCACGCGCCACCAAGATATCGGCCGCCTTGCCGCACTCGATCGTGCCCGTCTCGTCACCCAGGCCCAGCAGCTCGGCATTGACCTGCGTGGCCGTGTGCAGCGCAAAGGCGTTACTCACGCCAACGTATTTGGAAAAGTAAGCCACCTCACGCCACATGTCGTACTGCGTCACAAACGGGCAGCTCGAATCCGTGCCCAGGCCCACCCTAACGCCGGCATCCAAGGCAGCGCGAGCACTCTCGATAATGCCCGAGCACACGATGTCACCGTTCTTCTTTTGCGTGTCGGTCGAATGGGTCTTCTCCGGATCGAGCAGCACAAACGGCAGCGCTGGGCTGATTGTGCAGGTCACGCTCGGTGCGCGCCCCTCGAGCTGCGTGCCTGCGGCACCGCGATACAGCTCCAGGATCTCGGGTGTCATCGGAGCACCATGCTCGATCGTGTCGACGCCCGCTTGAAGCGCGGCCTTCACGCCCTCGGTGCTCTCGACATGGGCCATGACCGGAAGACCAACCTCGTGCGCCGCCTTGCACGCCGCCGCGGCGACCTCGACCGGCATACGCAACACGCCCGGCTCGCCCACCTCGGTCGCGTCGAACACGCCGCCCGTCACGAACAGCTTGATAACGTCGGCGCCGCGCGCATAGAGGTCGCGCACCTGCTCGGCCGCCTCGGCAGGGGTATTGGCGACCTGCGCGAACAGACCTGCGCCATGGCCGCCCGGCACCGTGACGCCCGTGCCCGGCGCGACAAGACGCGGGCCCTGATACTTGCCAGCGTCGATGGCGTTGCGCACGGCAATATCGGCAAACAGCGGGTCGCCTGCGCCGCGCACCGTGGTCACGCCGCTTGCCAACTGTTGCTGGGCGCTGCCTTTGAGGATATGGCGGACGATGGCGCGACCCACGGGATTATCGAGCTTTTTCATCAGCGCACCCGCATCGCCTGCCGAGACCGGCTTGCCCGAGCCGCACAGATGCACGTGCATGTTGATGAGGCCCGGCATGAGATACGCACCTGCCAGGTCGATGACCTCGGCCCCCGCTGGAGCTTGGGCCACGGCGCTCGGTCCCATCCAGGTGATGATGCCACGCTCAACGGCCACGGCCATATCGGGCTGCGGCTCCATATGCTCCGAACCATCCAGGACGGTCGCATTGATAAACAACGTGGGACGATCGGCAGTCGCCATATCGAGCTCCTCCCTCACGATTAACTTGAACATCTGTCCATTATCACCTAATGCAGCGGACTAAAGTCGCACATATCGGTTAACGGAGAAAAGAGAGGGATGTGAGGATGAACGGGGCCGATGCGGCTCTGCCCCCGACCGCCCCAGCGAAACATCTCGATCTGTAACAGGAAGACCAAGTTTTGTCCTCCAGATGTTACAGAACAAGATCTTTTGGCAGCGGTCCAACCCTTTGTCTCAATCTGTAACAGGAAGACCTGTTTTTAGCAGCCAGATGTTACAGACCGAGATCTTTCACCGGCGGTCAACCTTCCGTCTCGATCTGCAACAGGTAAACCGTGTTTTGACAGTCAGATGTTACAGATTGAGACATTCGGTCGAGGCCGCACTTGTTCATCTCAATCTGTAACAGTTACGGGTCCAAACAGCTCCTAGATGTTACAGACCGAGACAAACCCTCTCAGCGCCCGTACCATTGACGTCTCCATTCCTCAGCCAGATCCGCCCGCTGCGGGATACCCGCCAGCCTCATCTTCTCGACCAGCTTCCCCGGGTCTTTGAGCTCATCGAACGTAAACCGAAGCACCTTGTGTCCGAGCATTGTCAGATGAGATTCTCGCTGGCGCTCCGCCACAAACGGGTCGACGGACTTCCGGCCCTCGCCGGCCTGCAGCGCATACTTCCCCTTCCCGTCCAGCTCGCCGATCACGCACGTCCCGTTCTCGAGCCGCCAGAAATAGTCGACCCGAAACACGTTGCTCGGATCGAGCGGATCGCGAAACTCCACCTGAAGCTCCGGCACCGGAAAGCCGTACGCAATAAAGAAAGCTCGAAAACGAGACTCGCCGCCATTTTCTGACAGTCCGTCCGCATACGATGCGATCACCTGTGCCCTGCGATACCCACGCCGGCCATCGCAATCGGCGCGAAACCGCTCACGCAACTCATCGCGCGACGAACCCTTCGCCCGCAAGGCAGAATCGGCAATCGCCAGCCCATACGAAAACGGCGCCCGTAGCAGGCAATCCTCCACTGTGCGCCAAAACGGCGTCACCCGCAAACCGTCGACGCGCTCAAGTGCACCCGCCGCCTGCGGACGCAGCAACCTGCACCCACCGCTCAACGGCGCAGAACAGCCCGTCTTAACAAGAAAACGCGGCCCGAGCAAATCGTTCGGCACTTCCAAGTCCCACAGAAGGGCCGCGTCATAGCCCCAAAACGCCCAATCGGGATGAAACGCCGCAAGTCCTTTGATGGTCCGCAGCGCCCGCTCCGGCGGCGTCAACGAATCCCAATCATGCCGAAAACAGAACAGATGCGGCTCCGGCTCCGCAATATCGTCAGTCCCCACATGTCGCCGCAGCCACATAAGCTCGGCATTGTCGTGCGTCGCAAACAGTGCGCCTTGCTCAGCTGCCTCCGTGAGCCGGGCCAACATCCTGTTTCGAGCCATAGTATTGCGAGTCGGACGCTTATGTTTGAGAACGGTACTGGACACTTCCATCACCACCAAATTTGACAAACGAACTATTACAGCCGTCGTCGCCGCGACAAACGTCTCAATCTGTAACAAGAAGACAGTCTTTGAGCCTCTAGTTGCTACAGAACAAGATCTTTTGGCAGCAGACCAATCCTTTGTCTCAATCTGTAACAGGTAGACCGGTTTTTAGCAGCTAGATGTTACAGATTGAGATAATTCATCTGCAGCCAACCTTCAGTCTCGATCTGTAACAGTTACGGACCAGAATTACCTCCAGTTGTTGCAGATTGAGACATTCGGACAGCCCGCGCCAGTTCATCTCAATCCGTAACAGTTACGGCCCCAAATGGCCTCCCGATGTTACGGATCAAGACAAACCGGCAGCGGCCCCAACCTCTACTCCCATTCCTGCTCGTAGATGTTGAGCGACTTCACGTATCGTCCCTGGGCGCCCATGGTGTCACGGATCAGGCGTAAGAAGAAACTGATGCGCGAGGTGTCAAAGCCGTCCTGCAGGTCCTCCGGATGCACCGCACCCGGCCCATCGACCGCCGTGTCACTCAGGCGCGCGATGTCGTAGAGGTAGAGCTGTCCCACTGTTAACCAGGCATCGTCCACGCACGCGAGGCGCACCGCGATCGCGCCATCGCGCCAGTGCCCTTTCTGCACGATATGCGGATCGTAGACATCAAAACGGCGATCGGTGCGCGTATCCTTCAGCGCAACCATGCCGGTCGCGGAATCTTTATCCAGAATGCCAAAACGCGAAAAGTACTGCGTATCGCGCACCTGCTTAAGTCGCTCGAGCGAAGCGGGCGAAATTGACGCTGGCGGCTCGTCAACATACAGTTCGAGCAACGTCGCGCCGTGACGATATGGACGCTCAAAGAGCAGCCAATCGGTAAATGCCATGTTGTAGGCCATGATTTCGTTTTGAGAAGGCTCCTCGCAATAATTGAGCCACGGGTCGACAATGATCTCGAACTGCTCGCGCGCCGGCTCCAGGAATTGAAACTTCCGCAGCATCCAAAAATGAGCCATATCGGCGATATCGTTGCCGACGGCCTCGACCAGCTGCTCTCGGTCTAAAACGTGCTCAGTCATGGCATCCTCCTCAAACTGATGGACCTCAATTTGAGCTTACGAGGAGGGTAGGCAGCCGCTGTCAGCGCGGGCAAAATAGGCATCCGGCTGCAAACCAGATGCTGACCAAACACTTGACGGAATGCTTGCCCGAATATGTACACCACAAAGAACCCGCAGGTATATATAGACAGCGATCCAGCTATTTTGAATCAAGTGCCCCCGGCCACCACAGAAAGAGCGGAGCACCGCATCCGCAAACGTCAACGAGTGAACATCCGCACGTCGACAAATGAACAGACGCCCCCGCAAAGAGTGTCCCCAACAACTAGACAAAAAAGAACGTCCCCAATGACTAGTCATTGGGGACGTTCTTAAATGACTATGTTACAGCGCCAGCGCGTCGGCGACCTCGGCGGCGCATGCCAGGGCGTCGGCCATGGCGTTCACCACGAGCGAGCTGCCGTTGCGGGCGTCACCGGCCACATACACCGGCGTGGCATCGGCGGCGACACCGTCCGTGCGAGCAGCGAGGTGCGAGCCCTCGGCAGCCATCACGGGCAGCGGGCGTCCTGCGGCGGCAACGGGCACGCCCACCGCATCGAACACGCCATGCTCGGGACCCGTAAAGCCGCAGGCGATGAGCACCAGCTGCGCCGGCACCTCGTGCTCGGAGCCCGCAATGCGCTCCGGCTTTCCGGCCGACCAGTCCAGGTCGACCACGCGCAGGCCCGCAGCCGCGCCCTTCTTGTCCAACAGCACCTCGAGCGTATCCACGCCCCAGGCACGCATCTCGCCGCCCATCGCGGCGATAGCCTCCTGCTGGCCATAGTCGGTCTTCTTCACGTTGGGCCACTGCGGCCAGGGGTTGCTCGCCGTGCGCTTATCGGGCGCCGCCGGCAAGAACTCAAACTGGCGCACGCTGCGCGCACCCTGGCGCACCGCGGTACCCACGCAGTCGTTGCCGGTATCGCCGCCGCCAATGACCACGACATCCAGGCCGCGCGCGTCAATGGCGGGCTCGCCGCCGTCGAGCACCGAGACGGTCGATGCCGTCAGGTAGTCCACGGCGTACACCACGCCCGGAGCGTCGATGTTCGCAGCCAAAAGGCCACGCGGAGCACGGGCGCCGGCAGCCACCACGACGGCGTCAAAGTCATCGAGCTTGGCGGCAACCTTGGAATCGCTCACGTCGGCGTTCAGCTCAAACACAATGCCCAGCTCACGCATGAGCGCCACGCGGCGCTCGACCACGGACTTCTCGAGCTTCATGTTGGGGATGCCGTACATAAGCAGGCCGCCCGGGCGGTCGTCGCGCTCAAACACCGTCGCGCGGGCGCCGCGGCGAGCGAGCTCCCACGCGGCCACCAGGCCAGCGGGGCCGGAGCCCACCACGGCAACCGTGGGCGCGCCCTCCCCCGCCGGCTCAAAGCGGCGCGGACCGCCGTTGGCCCACTCGTGGTCGCTGATCGCGCGCTCGTTGTCGTGAATCGTCGTGGGCTGGCCGTCGACCGAGCCCAGGTTGCACGCGGCCTCGCACAGCGCCGGGCACACGCGGCTCGTGAACTCGGGCATGGGCGAGGTGAGCGACAGGCGCTCGGCCGCCTCGTCCCAGCGGCCGCGATACACCAGCTCGTTCCACTCGGGAATCAGGTTGTGCAGCAGGCAGCCGCTCGGGCGCGCCTTGCCAAAGCTCGCGCCCATCTGACAAAACGCCACGCCGCACATCATACAACGGCTCGCCTGAGCACGGCGCGCGTCATCGTCGAGCTCCACGTACAGCGGATCGAAATCGCGGCTGCGCTCCTCCACGGGGCGAAGCTCGTGGGTCACGCGATCGATATCAAGAAAAGCACCGGGCTTACCCATGGCACTTACGCCTCCTTCTTGGTCGAAGCAACAGAGCTGGCAGCGGCGGCGGTCACAGCACCAGCGGCGCCACCCGCCACATCAAAGCGAGCAACATCGGCAGCGGCGGCACGGCCGGTCACGATGTCAAACGCCAGTTCCTCGGCCTGTGCATGCGTCTTGCCCGCGCCCTCGGCAGCAGCGACAATCGCCAGCACGCGCTCGTACTCGGTCGGAATGACCTTCACAAAGTGCTTGCTCATCGAATCGAAGCTGTAAAGCAGCTTAATGCCGCGCGGGCTCTGCGTCGCGTCCACGTGCTCCTGGATGAGCGCGCGGATCTGCGCCAGCTCGTCAGCCGTCGGGGCCTTGAGCTCAACGCTCTCGTGGTTCACGCGGGCATCGAGCGTGCCGTACTGGTCATAGACAT
>CAKUCJ010000054.1 GCA_934643435.1 uncultured Collinsella sp. | reverse complement strand
GAATGCTCGGCATAGCTCCAGCCGGGATACTCGAACTCAAACTTGGCGTCGAAGCCCAAGACATCGGCCAGCGTCTGGAGGCGATCCTTGAACTCGTTCTGCAGCGAGGTGATCGAGGAGCGCGGGGACAGCATGATCTTGACCTCGTCGTCAGAGGTGGCGACCACGCCGATATTGGAGGAAACCTCGACGGAGCCGTCGGTGGCGACGTTGCGGCGGATCACGCCGTTGGGGGCAAGACGCAGAGCGCGAATGAGGGCAAGTGCGGACTTTTCGTCCATGGCCTCGACCTCGGCGTCGTCGGCGATCTCGACGGTGCAGGTAAAGCCGGGGTCGAAGACCTCGAGCTCGGCGGTAACGTCGGCGATGATGCCACGGGCGATCTCGGCCGCGGCCTCGGCGGCAGCGTGATCGGCGTAAACCAGCTCGGCCTTGCACTCACGGTTGATGGCGTTGTCCTTGGTGCCGCCGTTAAAGCTGACGACGGCGGGCTCGCCGGCGACCATCAGGCGATCGATGATACGGGCCATGATGAGGTTGCCGTTGCCGCGCTCCAGGTGGATATCGCTACCGGAGTGACCGCCCAACAGGCCAGAGATGTCGAGCGTGAGGGTGCTGCCAGTCTTGTGCTCGCGCACGATCGGGCAGGTGTAGGTAACGACGACGCCGCCAGCGCAGCTGACAGTAGCCACGCCCTCCTCCTCGGAGTCGAGGTTGATCATGGTACGGGCGCTGATCTGGGACTTGTCGAGCGTCTCGGCACCAACCAGGCCAGACTCCTCGTCGGTGGTGAACACGCACTCGAGAGCCGGGTGAACGATGGAGTCGTCGTTGAGCACAGTAAGCATCAGCGCGACGGCGATGCCGTTGTCGGCGCCCAGAGTGGTGCCGTTGGCGGTGAGGACGCCGTCCTTGACGACCAGGTCGATACCATCGGTCGTAAAGTCGTGCTCGACGGAGCCCAGTTTGTCACACACCATGTCGATGTGGCCCTGGAGCATCACGGTCGGGGCGTTCTCGGCACCGACAGAAGCGGGCTTGCGAATGATGACGTTGTAGACCTCGTCCTGATACACGTCGAGGCCACGCTCCTTGGCAAACGCGACCAGGAAATCGCTGATGCCCTTCTCGTTGCCAGACTCGCGGGGGATCGCACTGATCTCCTCAAAGTAATGGAACAGCTGGGCGGGCTCGTAACCGGTAATCTTGTAGTCCATGGTGCCTCCTTGGCGCAACTGGTTAGACAGTAAGACATGCGACTTGTATATTCCCAGACTTTGCGTGCATAAACCAGTCGAAAACGCCGAGCGCCCTTGCATCATCGGCTAACGGCGAGGAAACGACACTTTATCAAGATAAAGCAGGCTAGACGGGCTGCACAGAGGGGTCTTTGGCCTCGCCAACCAACCTCAGCGCCTGCTCTACGTCAATGCATACGCCATTGGTATGTCTAATGAGGTTTTTATCCTCCGTTACCACGTAGTCGGCATCGATACGATTGGCAACGCCCAGCATCAGGTCGTCCTCAAAGTCGTTGTGGTGGTACTTGAACACAAACGAATCGAAGACCTCATCTGCTCCGACCGGTGCAATGAGGGCGAGCTCACGCATTTGCCGAACGCATGCCCAGGCAGTCTCGTCCGCTGCTGCAATCGCGTCATCGCTCAGCGAAGCAGTCTTTCTTCGGCTCTCCCGCTTAATCGCCGCCGAGACAAGATACGAGACATCTTTGACCGAAAGAGACGAGGCAAACAGGACAATCCGCTCCGAGGCATCAGCAATCTCGACCAGACGGACTACATTTGCCGTACGGTCGGATCTGCCAGAGAAATAATCCATCCATACGTTGGTATCGATTAACAGCTTGAGGACGCCGTTCGTGCTCATAGTTCCACCCACTCGGGATAGCGCTCTGCCATGGCCTCCTCATAAAGGTCGTCGTAGTCACCCGATAGCTCGGGGACCGGGATGCCGTATTTGAGGCATGCATCGCGCACGATGTGGCTGCCCTGCACAGCCCTCGATTCCATCGACGCAGTCACCGCCATGTCAGAACTCGAAGCCGCTGCTCCCGATCTTGGGGGCATTCGTCCGTTAACGACCAGATACTCCCAAAGCGCCCGAACGGCCTGCGACGGCGTCATGCCGAGATGCGCCAGTACGGCGTCTCCAGCCTCTTTGAGCTGGCGATCTATGCGCACATTCATCTGAATCGGCCGTGTGTCGAGCATCGATGTAGGCATATCAGCTCCTCTGCTATACGTATCTTTGAATTTAGTATAGCACGGTGATATGAGCGCATTTCAATGGAAATAGGGGCGCTTCCTCATCGGAAACGCCCCTATCTTGCAAGGTTATGCTCAATCCCTACAGCGCGCCGGAGCCGGCTTGCATCATGCCGCCGGGGCCCGAGCTCACGCCGCCGCTCACGGGCGCGGCGTTGCCGGTGTGCGGTGCCGCCGGAGCGGTATCGCCACCGAGCGTGCCCGCCGGACGCGGTGCCGGAATCTCGCCCGTGCCGTGGCTAAAGACAAACTTGCCATCGGCCACGTCGCACAGAACGGTATCGCCCTCGCCCCACTCGCCGGCCAGCAACTCCTCGGACAGCGGGTCCTCAATGAGCTTTTGGATAGCGCGGCGCAACGGACGTGCACCGTTGGTAAGGTCGGTGCCCTCGGCCACGATCTTGTCGTAAGCCGCATCGGTGAGCTTGATGTTCATACCGTTGGCAATCAGGCGCTGACGCAGGTCGTCCACCAACAGGTGCGCGATCCTGGTCAGGTTCTCGCCCGAAAGCTTCTGGAACACCACGATGTCGTCGATACGGTTGAGCAGTTCGGGACGGAACAGGCGCTTGAGTTCGCCCATCGCACGGCCCTTGATCTCACTCGACGTGAGACCCTGCTCGCCCGTGGTGCCAAAGCCGACGCTCGCATCCTGCGCGATCTCGCGGGCACCCACGTTGGACGTCATGATGATCACGGTGTTGCGGAAGTCGACCGTCTTGCCCTGGCTATCGGTCAGGCGGCCCTCCTCCAGCACCTGCAGCAGGATGTTGAAGATGTCGGGGTGCGCCTTCTCGATCTCGTCGAACAGCACGACCGAGTACGGGTGACGACGCACAGCCTTGGTGAGCTGGCCGCCCTCGTCGTGGCCCACATAACCCGGAGGGCTACCGATGAGCTTGGAGACCTCGAACTCGCTGCCGAACTCCGACATGTCGAAGCTGATGAGCGCATCCTTGCTGCCAAAGAGGTACTCGGCAAGTGTCTTGGCGAGCTCGGTCTTGCCCGTGCCGGTGGGGCCCAGGAAGATAAAGCTGCCGCCGGGGCGACGCGGGTCCTTGAGCGGCGAGCGGCTGCGGCGCACGGCCTTGGCAACGGCCTCGACAGCCTCGTCCTGACCGATGATGCGCGTCTTGAGCACGCTTTCGGCCTGCAGCAGACGACGGCTCTCGCTCTCGGTAAGCGAGGACACCGGCACGCCCGAAGTCACGGACACGATGTCGGCAATCTGGCTCACGTCAATGGTGAGCGGGCTGGCATCGAGCTCAGCCGTCCAAGCGGCCTTGGCCTCGGCGAGCTCAATCTCGGCAGCCTTCTGCTGCTCGGTGATCTCGGCGGCCTTGTTCATGTCGTCGCTCTCGGTGGCCTCCTGTGCGGCGGCCTTGAGCTCCTCCACGCGATGCTCGGCCTCGCGCACGGGCTCGGGCGCGCGGTTGGCGGCAATGCGGGCGCGGGCACCGGCCTCGTCGATGAGGTCGATGGCCTTATCGGGCAGGAAACGGTCCTGGATGTAGCGGTTGGAGAGGTTCGCGGCGGCCTCGATGGCACCTTGCGTGTAGCGCACGTGGTGGTGCTCCTCGTAGCGCGGCTTGAGCGCGGTCAGGATCTTGACCGTGTCCTCGACGCTCGGCTCCTCCACATCAATCGTCTGGAAGCGACGCTCAAAGGCCGGATCCTTGGTGAGGTACTTGCGGAATTCCTCGGCCGTGGTGGCACCGATAATCTGGAAGGCACCACGTGCGAGCACGGGCTTGAGCATGGAGCTCGCGTCGATAGAACCCTCGGCAGAACCGGCACCGATGATGGTGTGCATCTCGTCGATAAACAAGATGACGTCGTCGGCGTCGGTGGCCTCCTGGATCACGTTCTTAAGGCGCTCCTCGAACTCACCGCGATACTTGGCACCGGCGACCAGGCCCGGCAGGTCGAGCGTCCAGATATTCTGGTTCATGAGGTTCTCGGGCACGTTGCCGGCTGCAATCTGCTGAGCCAGGCCCTCGACGATGGCCGTCTTGCCCACGCCGGGGTCGCCCAGAATGAGCGGGTTGTTCTTGGTGCGGCGCGAAAGGATCTCCATCATGCGCTGGACTTCCTTTTCGCGACCAATTACAGGGTCGAGCTCGCCGTCGCGCGCCTTCTGCGTGAGGTTGGTCGCGAACTGCTTAAGCGTATCGGTGCCACTCCCCTTTTGCTGAGAGGCATCCGAGCCGCTAAAGAACGGCAGGCCCGCACCGGGACGCCCGGCACCGGCGCCGGCGAGCGGACGCTTCTTGTCCTGGTCCTTGGCGGTGAGTTTCTCGATAGCCTTTTTGATGGAGGCGGACGACACACCCAGGCGCATGAGGATGTCCATGGCCATGCCGTTGCCCTCTTCGACGATGCCGATGAGCAGGTGCTCGGTCGACACATAGGTCTGGTTGTTCTCGCGCGCCACGCGGAAGGAACGCTCCATCACGCTGATGACGAGCGGCGTAAAGGCGAGCTTGGCCGCCTCGGTCTCTTCGCTGGGCTCGGGAACCGTGGTCTGGACCTCTTTGAGGGTGTCCATGATGTCGTCGTAGGAGATATCGAGCGAGCGCAGCGCCTCGGCGGCGATGCCCTCGTCCTCCTTGGCAAGCGCGAGCAGCAGATGCTCGGTGCCCACCTTATTTGAGTGAAGATCGAGCGCCTCCTGCTTGGCCATGGACATGACCTTGCGCGCGCGATCGGTAAAACGGTCTAACATGCTAGTTCCTCTTAGACGAGCTAGTTTTTCAAACGCAAAGCGCCGCCCCGCGGCAGCGCTCTGGTCTCTTTACCCATATGGAGTATATGTTAACCGTTGGGACCTTTCCCACCTGTAGCCGCGCGACAACGTCTACAAAAAAGGAATCGCTCTGGTCCGTTTGGCGGTTTGGTTTTGAGTTGCTATCTAGCAGGCGGGCTCGATGTCCATACCCTCGGCAACGTCGCCGGCGGCATCGGCGGCGGGAGCGCCCGGCATCCGCACGAGTTCCATATGCTGTTCCTCAAAAACCGTGCCCATGGGGAAGGCACGGCGGAAGACAAAACGGGCAACCGGGCCGGCAACCAGCAGGTTCCAGGGCAGAGCCATGACAAAGTTGCGCGGAATGTTGATGAGCCACATCATCGGTACCATCGACAGGTTGGCAAGCGGGCCACCAGGCATATGGAACGTGCCCTCGCACGCACCGTAGAGCGACATGATGATGACCATGGGGACGACCATGCAGGAGCTAATGGCGAGCGTCATGGCGCGCGGCGAGCTCTTGCCCGGGGTGACCAGGAACTTAAAGGCAAAGCCTTTGGCGAGCGAGCTGGCAAAGAACCAGTCGCAGCACATGGCAAAGATATAGGCAACGGGGAAGCCGAGCCACGCGGCGGCGATAACCTCGCCGTTGATGGCCCCGTGCTGCAGGGCGACGTTATAGATGCTCATCCAGAGCACCATGCAAAAGCACATGATAAAGGTGAACAGCAGGCTCTCTCGTTTGTTGATAGGCATAAAGGGCAGATTCCTCTCTGTGTTGTGCCACGGCACCACGCAAAAAACGGGCGGGCAAGATGGAGCTGTTGGGACTTCATCTCGCCCGCCCGTGGTACGTGCGTCTGCGACTACTTATGTGGTGGAACCAGCCTAGCACGAAACGCATGCGCTTCGTAAGCGTTGAGTTTATGAAGATGCAGGGCACCAATAATCCCCCGACCCCATAAGTTGCGGTGGAATACGGACTGTTTTGACCCTCTAAGCAGCAATTCAGTCCCTATTTCACCGCAACTCATTTGGTGCAAAGTAACCTGTCCCCCTTGCACCAATTAGCTGGTGTGGCGCCAGCGAGGATCGGTGAGCGTACGCGCCACCCCCAGGCCAACGGGCAAAAACGCCACGATGAGCACCGCACGCACAAACCAGCCGAGCATATTGACCGTGTCGAAGGTGCACATGTAATACATCGAGCGATACAGATACAAGCCCGGCACCATAATGACAATCGATGGCACCGTGAGGGCGATGCGTGGGTAGGTGAGCTTGATTTCGGCTAAGCTCGCGAGCAGCCCCGATACCAACGCGCCGATAAACGCAGCCGCCTCGGGAGGCATGCCCGCACTCAGGCCCAAGAAGGGAAGCAGCGTCGGCGCATCGACGAGCGTAAGGCGCAAGGTATTAGACACGGCGCCGATGAGCCCTGCCGCCGCTGCCATCTTTACCGGACTGTTGAACATAACCGAGAAGCCAAATACTCCGACAAAGCTCATCACCACACGCAAAAGTGTAAGAGCCAGCGGTGAGAGCCCGAGCGGGGCGAAGTCATCCGGCGCCAGTCCCACACACTCGGCAACCATCCAACCTACGAGGGTCGCCATCACAATAATCGACACAGCATACGAAAGACGCTCGATACCGCTTCGCATGTCGAGCTTAGCGATGTCGAGGCCTGCCGTAATGAGGGGAAAGCCGGGAATCACAAAGAGCATGGCGCCGATATAGCCTTCTTGGTGCGACATTGCCCCCGGTATGACCTGGCCAAGGCCGAGCAATGCCAGCAGATACGAGACGCAAGCGAGTGCAACGCCGATCGTCAGCGCGCTAAACTGGCCAAGGCCCTGCTTGAGAATATGGGAGCGAGCAAAGTTGCCGACACCAGCGCCCACGAACGCACAGGCCATCTCAATGGGACCGCCACCAAGTAAAAAGACAAAGGCGCCACAGGCGCAGGCCGCCGCAAGGCCCTGTTGCAAAGACGCGTAATCAGGTTTTGAACTCTCAACGGTCTTGAGCATCTCGTGATACTCATGCACCGTAAAACGGCGGCCATATGTCTCGATTTCCTTGAGGAAGCTCTCCATCATCCAAATGCGATGGGTATTGACACCCGTTGTGGGCAGGCTGACGACCTCGTTAAAGCAGTGGCCGCCTTCGATGCAGGTGCACTCAAACGACAGGAGACTCAGGTCGACGTGAATCGTGACGCCAAGTACGGCAGCAACACGATTCATGGTATCGCGCACGCGCCAGGCACCCGTTCCGCTCGCGAGCATAAGCATACCGGTGCGGCAGATGATGGACGATTTGTCGGTAAGTGGTGCATCGACGGCAAGCTCATCGCCCGCGGTCACGATCTGACGCCAGTCAGTTTTCATATGGAGCGCACCGGCACGGACACCGTGATGCATGGGGACTCTTGAGAGCAACGAATCATGGTGCGAAGGCTGTGGGGGTTCCGTCGATTCGACCTCGTCCTCGTCGGGCCCTTCATCAACAAGGTCGAAAGCATCGAGCGCCGCCGGCTCGCGACGATCGGTCAATTCCTCGTCCTCATCATCAAAATAGTTGAACTGATCGAGCATGTCCTCTTCGATTGCGCGCTCGCTCGCGTCGTCCATATAGATGCTCCCTTCCTGCCGACTAACCCCCATCCTAGGCAGCAGCGGCTAAAGGAAACATAAAAGAGAC
>CAKUCJ010000053.1 GCA_934643435.1 uncultured Collinsella sp. | reverse complement strand
CGCTGGACAGCGGGATCGACCTTGACGCCAGGGCCCATGGTGGAAGACACGGAGATGGACTTGACGTACTTGCCCTTAGCAGAAGAGGGCTTGACGCGCAGGATCTCGGTGTACAGGGCAGCGTAGTTCTCAACGAGCTGCTGCTCAGAGAAGGACTTCTTGCCCAGGGGCACGTGGCAGATGCCGTAACGGTCGGCGCGGTACTCAACGCGGCCAGCCTTGAGCTCGGAGACCATCTTGGCGACGTCCATGGTCACGGTGCCGAGCTTGGGGTTCGGCATGAGGCCACGGGGACCAAGGATCTTACCGATGCGGCCAACCTTGGCCATCATGTTCGGCGTAGCGATAGCGGCGTCGAAGTTGATCTCGCCCTTCTGGATCTGGGCGACGAGCTCGTCGGAACCGATGATGTCGGCGCCGGCAGCCTCGGCCTCGCGGGCCTTCTCGCCCTCGGCGAAGACGGCAACACGAACGGTCTTGCCGGTGCCGTGGGGCAGGGAGATGGAACCACGGATGTTCTGGTCAGCCTTACGAGTATCGATGCCCAGACGGAAGTGGGCCTCGACGGTCTCGTCGAACTTGGCGGTGTCGAGCTCCTTGATGAGCTTGGCAGCCTGAAGGGGGGTGTAGAGCGTGGCGCGGTCGATCTTCTCGGCAGCGGCGTTATAGCTCTTACCATGCTTAGCCATGTGCATTACCTCCTGTGGTTAAACGGGCGCGAGCCCTCCCACATCGTATCGTGTGCCCTATTGCACACATATAACGGGCGCCCCGGTCGGAGCACCCGTCATTACCTAAAGAAATCGCTACTCAGCGATGGTGACACCCATGGAACGGGCGGTACCGGCGATGATCTTCTTGGCGGCGTCAATGTCGTTGGCATTGAGGTCCGGCATCTTGATCTCGGCGATCTTGGTGAGCTGCTCCTGGGAGAGCTGACCGACCTTGTCGGCCTGGGGCTTAGCGGAACCAGACTTGAGGTTCAGCTCCTTCTTGATGAGGTGAGCCGCCGGCGGGGTCTTGGTGATGAAGGAGAAGGACTTATCCTCGTAGACAGAGATCTCAACGGGGATGATGTCGCCCTTCTTGTCCTGCGTCTCGGCGTTAAAGGCCTGGCAGAACTGCATGATGTTCACGCCAGCAGCGCCCAGGGCGGGGCCGACGGGAGGAGCGGGGTTAGCGGCACCAGCAGGAATCTGGAGCTTAATGACGTTGGCAACCTTCTTCTCAGCCATGGTCATTCCTTTCGAATCACGAGTGTGAAGTACTTGCTATATCGTAAGCACGCACGTGTTAGAAGCACTTCTGAGATGAGCAGTCACAGAAGAAGCACGCTCGCGCGAACGGACGAAAACTTAAGCGATGACAGCGACCTGGTTAAAGTCGAGCTCGACCGGCGTCTCACGGCCAAAGATCATCAGCGTGACCTTGAGCTTGCCAGCCTCGGTGTTAACCTCGGAGACCTTGCCATCAAAGTCAGTAAGCGGGCCATCGGTGACGCGGACGGAAGTACCGACCTGGATATCAACCGAGGTGCGCTTGGGCGAATCGCCCTTACCGGGACGACGAGTCATCTTGTTGTACTCGTCGCGGGAAAGCGGAGCGGGCTTGCCGTTGCCGCCCAGGAAACCGGTGACGCCGGGCGTGTTGCGAACACACGTCCAGGCATCGTCATCCATCTCCATGCGGACCAGGACATAACCCGGGAAGATCTTGGAATCCTTGGTCTCGCGCTTGCCACCCTCTTTAATCTCGGTGACGCGCTCCATAGGAATCTCGATATCAAAGATACGATCCTGCATGCCCATGGTCTCGATACGATGCTCGAGATCGGACTTAACGCGGTTCTCGTATCCGGAGTAAGTGTGAACGACGTACCAACGCTTAGACATGGTTTAGCCCCTCAATCCAGAGAACAGAGCAAGAGCCTCGCCAAAGCCAGCATCGAGCAGAGCGATGACGACGCCGACGACGATCAGAGAAGCGCAAACGACGACCGAGTAGTTCACGAGCTCCTTCTTGTCGGGCCACGTGACACGCTTCATCTCGGACTTGACCGAAGCGAAATACTTCTTGGTGCGGGCGAAAAAACCAGGCTTCTCGTTCTTCTTGGACTTCGCAGCCTTCTCGCTCTTCTTGGCAACGGCCTTCTTGGCCTCAACCTTGGAGTTGGCGGCAGCGTTGTTGGCGGATGCCGGCTGCTGAGCCTTCTTCTTGTTCTTCTTGTTGGCCATTTGGGTTACCTCCGCGCAATGCGCTTATACATGAGTAAACCGTAAGCCCCCAATGGGAGCTTACGGAATAATGACTGGCACGCCAGGAAGGACTCGAACCCTCAACACTCGGTTTTGGAGACCGATGCTCTACCAATTGAACTACTGGCGTATGTGACTAGAGACTAACGAGTCTCTTTGTGCAGCGTGTGGTGACGGCACCAGGGGCAATACTTCTTGATCTCCATACGATCAGGCATGTTCGCCTTGTTCTTGGTGGTCGTATAGTTGCGGCGCTTGCACTCAGTGCACGCAAGAGTAACTAGAGTACGCATGTATCCTGAACCTTTCATTTCCGCCCCGTACGGGCACGAGTTGGTACTTTATCAGCTCTACGTAAGTGCTGTCAACGAAAACCTCGAGTCAATTGGTTCTCGGTGGATCCATTCATATTTGGAACACATCAATGAAGCCAGCGAGATCTAATCAATCCGCTCACACTCGACATGATAGGCGAGCCAAGCGCAACCGTCAGGCAAAAATACCCGCGTAGAAAAGAACCCGGCACCCAAATAAGTGCCGGGTTCTCTAAGTCAGCTATATCAGAGAGCTAATTTACTCAATGATCGTGGAGACGATGCCCGAACCGACGGTGTGGCCACCCTCGCGGATAGCGAAGCGCAGGCCCTCCTCCATGGCGATCGGGTGGATGAGGTCGCCCTCGATGGTGATGTGGTCACCAGGCATAGCCATCTCGGTGCCCTCGGGGAGCTTGACCGTACCGGTAACGTCGGTGGTACGGAAGTAGAACTGAGGACGATAACCATCGAAGAACGGGGTGTGACGGCCGCCCTCCTCCTTGGTCAGAACGTAGATCTCACCGGTGAACTTGGTGTGCGGGGTAACCGAACCGGGCTTGCAGAGAACCTGGCCGCGCTCGATGTCCTCGCGCTTGATGCCGCGGAGCAGCAGACCGACGTTGTCGCCAGCCTCGCAGAAGTCCATGGACTTACGGAACATCTCGATACCGGTGCAGACAGTGTTCTGGGTATCCTTGATGCCGACGATCTCGACGGGCTCGTTGAGCTTGAGCTCACCGCGCTCGACACGGCCGGTAGCAACGGTACCACGGCCAGAGATGGTCATAACGTCCTCAACGGCCATCAGGAAGGGAAGGTCGTTGTCACGGGCGGGCGTCGGGATGTACTCGTCGACAGCGTTCATGAGCTCGCGGATGGCGTCCATCCACTTCTCCTCGCCGTTGAGGGCGCCGAGAGCGGAACCACGGATGACGGGGATGTCGTCGCCGGGGAAATCGTACTCGGAGAGGAGCTCACGGGTCTCCATCTCGACGAGGTCGATGAGCTCGTCATCGTCGACCATGTCGCACTTGTTCAGGAAGACGACGATGTAGGGAACGCCGACCTGACGGGCGAGCAGGATGTGCTCGCGGGTCTGAGCCATGGGGCCGTCGGTAGCAGCGATGACCAGGATAGCGCCGTCCATCTGAGCAGCACCGGAGATCATGTTCTTGACGTAGTCAGCGTGGCCCGGGCAGTCGACGTGAGCGTAGTGACGATTAGCGGTCTCGTACTCAACGTGGGCAACGGAGATCGTAATGCCGCGCTCGCGCTCCTCGGGAGCCTTGTCGATGTTCTCGAACGCAGTGAAGTCAGCCTTGCAGCCCTCGGTCTCGGAGAGAACCTTGGTGATGGCAGCGGTCAGCGTGGTCTTGCCGTGGTCGACGTGACCAATGGTGCCGATGTTAACATGCGGCTTAGTGCGCTCAAACTTCTCTTTGGCCATAAAGCCCTCCTCTTAACAGGTCGTCCCCGGACGGGACTTTGCCTTTATACCATAGTGGCCTCTCAACATACTATTGAGAAGCCACCGTGTTACCTATGGTAGCGGTGACTGGATTCGAACCAGTGACGCCACGGGTATGAACCGTGTGCTCTAACCAACTGAGCTACACCGCCGGATGGAGCCTGCAACCAGACTTGAACTGGTGACCTCTTCGTTACCAACGAAGTGCTCTACCGACTGAGCTATACAGGCACTTGACGGGTGGGAGCTATAGGATTCGAACCTATGTAGGCAGAGCCAACGGGTTTACAGCCCGTCCCCATTAACCACTCGGGCAAACTCCCAATCGTTCAAGTATTCGCAGGTTCTTTGGTCTTTTGGACCGCCGCCCCCGCGAACGAAGAAGATAATACGATGCCACCTTGGGGGCTGTCAACGAAAACCTCTAGATACACGGTGCCGGGCGTATCTATATACCTTTGACCTGGGGTTTTGCTGAGTTTGGATATGAAGGGCAGTGGATTTTCATGTCGTGGTGACATTTCCCGAGGTAACACTTTGGCGTAATGGAGTACGTCTTTCGAATCGAGCTTCGATAACGACTCATTTGCACCTATATATAGGTCAAGATCGAACTTTCCCGTCAAACTCGAGCGTGGATAATCTCCCACTTTTGACATGGCTTTGCGGCCAAAGTGGGAGATTATCCACGCTCATTCTTCAACTGGGAGATTTTCCACCCTCGCGTGTCCGAATATCCACGCTCGTGCAGGGCAGTCAGACGTCTCGCCGCTTCCATCTTATTCTGTAACAGTAAGAGGCTGAATATTGGTCCAGGTGTTACAGATCGAGATAGTTCGCCGCCGAACTCTCTCTAGATCTAAATCTGTAACAGTAAGAACGGTTTTCCTCACCTACCTGTTACAGATCGAGACAAACTGGGGAACGAGACGAACACCGGGCCCGACAACTCGCCAAAACAAGAAACGGGCCCTGTCCCACGAGGGAACAGAGCCCGAAACTCCCATGGAGCCAGTGACAGGAAGTCCGCGCATTCGCTTCGCGAATCCGCTCCGGCTTCGGCTGCCTGCCGGCATCCTCGCCCGCTCGCTACGAACGCTCCGCGTTCGCTTAACGCTCGCGCCCTTGCGGGTTCGATTCCGGCACATACAAGAAACGGGCCCTGTCCCACGAGGGAACAGAGCCCGAAACTCCCATGGAGCCAGTGACAGGAATCGAACCCGCAACCCACTGATTACAAATCAGTTGCGCTACCGTTGCGCCACACTGGCACACTTGGCGCTTTCGCGCGAAGCCTGTTAAGGATAAAGGAATTGCGGACGGTGCGCAACAGACTTACTCGGCCTTATGCAGCCCTTATGCAAATACGACTGCTTAAGCAGTATTCCGCACGAAGATAGATTTTCTCCGCCGCAATCCCCCAGAATAAAACCCTTCGCCAGAACGAATAGTTTTAATTACAATGGACTAGATAAAACTATTCGTTCTGGCGAAGGGTTTCGTGATGTTTACTACCAAAGAAGCTGCAGAGCTACTCGGCATCACCCCGCGCAGGGTGCAGGAGCTTATAAAAAATGGTGCACTAACCGCCCGTAAGGCTTCTGGTGTATGGCTCATCGACAAAGACAGCGTCAACGCACGACTTCGCTCCGTGGCCAAAACAGGGGGACGTCCCCGACGTGGACACGGTAAAAGCGAAATCGCGTTTACCCTCATGAACCGCACGCACGAAGTTGCCCAACTTGCCTACAGCACATCGCGTAAAGACTTTACCTACATCGGCGCCGACATCGATCACGCCCACGCGCCCATCGGCGTCTTTAGCCCCAATAGCCCCATATCGCTTGATTCATTCCGCATTTGGTGGCGAGGACGAGGCATCCCACTTGCCCGCATCGGGTTGACTTCCCTGCTAGCAGAGGCCGCAGTCGATGTTCCCGACGAACTCGTTCAGCGAAATCTCGGCCTCTCCCTATCCGACCAGTATTGGATTAGACCCCAAGATTCCGGTCTCGCGTGGGAGGATATTAACTTCTTCAATAATGCTTATGACGACGTCTCTCTGACCATCGCGCCTTTCGCCCCGGAGGGCAAAGCAGCCGCCGCAAAGCCCGATAACACCTCGGACGGCAACCTTCAAAAATATTGGACATGCGAGGGTGGGCGTCGAATTCTGCATAAGGCAGGAGCGCACCTGAACCAGGAACCTTATAACGAGCTGGTGGCGACCGCGCTCCACCGCCACATCCTAAACGCCTGCGATTTTGTACCTTATTCGCTCGAAGGCGCGGGTACGTCAGCCCTGAGCACATGCGATGTCTTCTTAACTGACGAAGAAGAGTATGTCCCTGCGTTCTATGTAAACCAGCACGCAAACGCAGATGAACGGCTAACCGACTACGAGCGGTATGTGGCAAACTGCGAGGAGCTCGGGGCGGCAGGCGTCAGGGATGCCCTTGATCGCATGATTGTGTGCGATGACATCATCGCCAACTACGACCGGCATTGGCGAAACTTTGGCCTCGTGCGAAACGTCAACACGCTCGCCTGCAGACCGGCCCCCATCTTCGATTCGGGCTCATCGCTCTGGTGCAACATATCTCTTGAGGAGCTTCGGGCGGGAGAACACAGTTTTACCAGCGCGCAGTTTCATTCAAGCCCCGCTAAACAAATGCTACTCGTCGAGGGCATGAGCTGGTTCGATGGAGACAAACTCGAGGGTTTTGTCGACGAGGCGATCGAGATTCTGTCCAAAAACGATGCCCTAACAGCGAGGCTCCCTTATCTAAAAGAGGCGCTAGCATGGCGCCTCGAGAGAATGATCGATATCGCTGAATGGAGTTAGCGAGGCAGCATCGCCCCGCCAACTCCCCTACCTCCCGCGGAGGGCCTTGAGCTTTGCCAGTGCCTCGGGGCTTAGGCGGCTGCCCAGGGTCATCTTGATCTGGGGTGCCTCCTCGGCCTCGTGCACGTCGTTGTCGATCTGCTTGAGCTCGTCCACCAGCATGCGGCTCGAGATGCGCGTGACGCCCTTGCCCATGACGACGGCCTGAATCGTGCCGTCGCTCGACACCACGGAGCACGCACGGCCTTCCTCGCGCGCTTCGATGCAGAGTTTCTGCACCACGGTGTCTGCGGAAACGCCCGTCGGCGAGAACTCGATGCGCACGCCGCGGGCCGGCAGGTTGGGGCGCTCGCTGGAGATGTTGCCTGCACCGTCAAAGACGATCACGGCCTCGTAGCGTCCCTGGGCAAACGCCGCAACATCGTTGATGAGTGCGGTGCGCGCCATATCGTGGACATCGCTGGAATATGGATCGTCAGAATGGTCGTACACGAGCTTTTCGTAGCGGGGCGTGCAGTGGATCACGTTGTAGCCGTCGACCACCAGCAGTTCGGGCTTATTGGAGTGCACCGTCGAGACCGGATCGGCGATGGCCTGCGCAAACGCATTGCCGCCCACGCCATAGGTCGCGGCCGAAACAATCGGCTTGGCCGAGCCTTCGCCAAAGCGCTTGGCCTTGGACTTGGCGCGGTTCTTCTTGGACATGCGCTACTCCTCCCCCATGAGCTCGCCGGCATTGCGGCGCAGCCACTCAAAGCACAGCGCGGTGGTCGCCTGGGCCACGTTGAGACTCTCGGTCATGCCGCGCTGGGGAAGCTTGGTCAAAAAGTCGCATTTCTCGAGCACCAGGCGCGAGATGCCGTCGCCCTCGGAGCCCATGACGAGCGCCACGCGGCCCTCGAAGGGAGCATCCCAGCAACT
>CAKUCJ010000052.1 GCA_934643435.1 uncultured Collinsella sp. | reverse complement strand
ATTGCGGCACCTCCATCCATACAAAAAAGAAGCGGGGCCGAAACCCCACTTCTTTCAATTACAACTTCATTTGCAAGGAAACTATAGCAATACCTGCGCAAACGTGCAAGCGTCGTACAAATCCGCAGGTCAGCGTGCGCACAGGTTCTCCACAAGAATAGGACAATTGGACCGGAAGCGCCGTGCGGAGCGCGTCCGAAAGCGCGAGAACGGGCCATGCGTCCCAATCAGGCGATCTGTTCGGGCCTCAAGGGCGTTCCTCGCCTAGCCCCTATCGGTCAGACTAACGCTAAGGGTTATTTTGCAGCAAGTCAGCCGTTCGCCCACGTAACGGCAAACCGTACCAGGACCTCTACGGCAAGGAGGCACCCATGAAACGTCTCGGCACCCTCTGCGCAACCGTGCTCGCCATCGCAGCCTGTTCGTTGGCCCTGGCGGGCTGCGGCAACACGAACGGCAAAACCGGGCCAAGTGAGCCGGATCCCGGAAGCACCGAAGCCGCCAAGGAAACAGAGCGCTCACAAAGCTTCGATAAAATCAACGAGGACGAAATCGATCCCCAGGGCCTGGGCCCCGAGCCCCAAGAACAGTTTCCCATCGACCTTGAGGCGGACGAGAACGTCCATGTCACCTGCGTTGGTAAGGACACCGACGGCTACGGCGACGCCGTGCTGGTCTTTACGGTGACCAACAACACCGGTGTCGACATGATGTTTGGCGATGTGGACGCCTATGCCTACGTCAACGGCAAGGTCCGCGACGTGCGCATGCGCCAGCCAGTCGCCGCGGGCGAGGAAACGCAGGCCATGCTCACCTTTGTCGGCACCTTCGACGACCCCGACTTTGATGTGAACAACGACCTCAACGACATCTACCTCAACATCTGGATGTTCGAGGAGGCAACGGGCAACGTCTACTTTAGAGACCTGGTGCACATCCCGTAGAGGGCGGCTCGAGGCGCAGGTCAAACAGTACATGCAACGCAAAACGAGGGGCGATCCAAACGGACCGTCCCTCGTCTTTTACGAGTCGGCTATGTGCACAGCGCTTACTTGACCACCAGGTTGACCAGCTTGCCGGGCACGCAGATGGCCTTGACGACCGTCTTGCCCTCGAGCCACTTGGCGACAGCAGCCTCGGCGGCAGCCTGCATCTCCTCGTTGGAGGCGTCGCGGGCCACGTCGATACGACCGCGGACCTTGCCGAGCACCTGAACGACGATCTGCACCGTGTCCTCGATGGACTCGGCCAGGTCAAACTCGGGCCAGGCAGCGGTGTAGGCGTTGCCCTTGCAGCCGAGCGCCTCATGCCACAGCTCGTCAGCCCAGAACGGGCAGATGGGGGCAAGGACGCTCACGATGTCCTTGGCCACGCCGTAGCACAGGGCCTTGTCGCGGGCAGCACCCTCGGTGGTGTTGAGGTAGGCGCTCGCCGCGTTGACGAGCTCCATGACAGCCGAGATCGCAGTGTTAAACTGGCCGCGGTCGTAGTCCTCAGTGCACTTGGCGATGGTGCGGTGACGCTCGCGGTAGAGCTTCATCGCGGTCTCGTCGAGCACGGACTTGTCAAAGGCAATGCTGGCATCGCCGGACTGGACGAGCTGCCACACGATACGCCAGGCGCGCTTGATAAAGCGGTTGGCGCCCTCAACGGCCTTGGGGTCCCAGTCAAAGTCCTTCTCGGGCGGGGCGATAAACAGGATCGCCAGACGCATGGTGTCAGCACCGTAGGGCTCGATGACCGAGCTCGGGGGCACGACGTTGCCCTTGGACTTGGACATGGTGTCGCCGTTCTCGTCCTTGACCATGCCCTGGCACAGCAGGTTGGTAAAGGGTTCGTCCACGCTCAGCAGGCCCAGGTCGCGCAGCGCCTTGGTAAAGAAGCGGCTGTAGAGCAGGTGCAGAATGGCGTGCTCGATGCCGCCGATGTAGTTGTCAACGGGCATCCAACGGTCGGCGGCCTCACGGGAGAAAGGCAGCTCGGTGTTGTGCGGATCGGTGTAGCGCAGGTAATACCAGCTGGAGCAGGTAAAGGTGTCCATGGTATCGGTCTCGCGCTTAGCCGGACGGCCGCAGACCGGGCAGGTGGTCTCGTAGAACTCCTTGCACTCGGCGAGGGTCTCGCCGGCGCCCAGGTCCAGGTTCTCGGGCAGCGTCACCGGCAGCTGGTCCTCGGGCACGGGCACGATGCCGCAGTGCTCGCAGTGGATGGCCGGGATGGGGTTGCCCCAATAACGCTGACGGCTGATGAGCCAGTCGCGCAGACGGAACTCGACCTTGCGACGGCCGCAGCCCATGGCCTCGAGGTCGGCCACGATCGCAGCCTCGCCCTCGGAGTGCTTGCCACCGCGCATGCCGGTGTACTTGCCGGACTGGACGAGCGTGCCCTCGGCAGCATGGGCGCAATCCCAGTCGACGGTCTCGGCATGGAAAGTATCGATGGTCTCGCCGCTGGCCTCGACGGCAGCGCGGTCGTCATCGTCCAGGATGATCGGCACGATCGGCAGGTCGTACTTGCGGGCAAACTCAAAGTCGCGCTGGTCGCCGCAGGGAACGGCCATGACGGCACCGGTGCCATAGTCGGCAACGACATAATCGGCAACCCACACGGGAACCTTCTCGCCGTTGACGGGGTTCACCACGTAGCGGCCGGTAAAGGCACCGTGCTTCTCGAGGGTGCCCTGGGCACGCTCGACGGCAGAGATATGCTTGGAGTCCTCGACGATCTTGGTGACGGCCTCCTCGTACTCCGTACCCTCAACGAGCTCGTGCAGGCGCGCATACTCGGGAGCCAGGACAAAGAAGGAGACACCGAAGAGCGTGTCGGCACGCGTGGTGAAGACGGTGATCTTACCCTCGTCGCCCTCGATGGGCTCGCCATCCTGGTCGCACAGGGTAAAGTCGACCTCGGCGCCCTCGGAGCGGCCGATCCAGTTGGCCTGCATCTGCTTGACGCGCTCGGGCCAGCCGGGGAGCTTCTCCAGGTCGTCGAGCAACTCCTGGGAGTAATCGGTGATCTTGTAGTACCACTGCTCAAGATCGCGCTTCTCGGGCTCGGTGCCGCAACGCCAGCACTTGCCCTCGGTCACCTGCTCGTTGGCCAGAACGGTCTTGCAGGTGGGACACCAGTTGACCGGGTTCTTCTTGCGGTAGACCAGGCCCTTTTCCCACATCTTCTCAAAGATCCACTGGCCCCAACGGTAGTAATCGGGGCTGCAGGTCTTAACCATGCGATCCAGATCGTAGGAGAAGCCCATGCGCTTCATCGTGGCGAGCGCCTGGTCCATGTTCTTATACGTCCAGGCGGCAGCCTGCGTGTTGTGCTTGATGGCCGCGTTCTCGGCGGGAAGGCCAAAGGCGTCGAAGCCGATGGGATGCAGCACGTCGTAGCCGCGCATGCGGGCCTGACGGGCCATGGCATCGCCAATGGTGTAGTTGCGCGCGTGGCCCATGTGCAGGTCGCCCGACGGATACGGGAACATCTCGAGCACGTACTTCTTGGGCTTGCTGGCGTCGGTGTCGACGGCAAAGAGGTTGGAATCCTCCCAGGCCTTCATCCACCGGGACTCGATGGCCTGCGCGTCGTAGGCAGGGATCTCGTCCTTATGATCTGTGCAATCGCACATATCAGCTCCTTTAATCTTAGCTGGGGTCGGGCGGCTTGGCTTTATTCGCTACTGCGGACAGTCCTGCGCAAGACGAAGAGCACATTAAGTGCTCTTCTTTGCGTGCGGAACTTGTAGCGAACAAAGCCAAGCCGCCCGACCCTAAGGTTAACTCGCATGATGATAGCAAATACGACAAGCGAGATGCCTGCGACTTGCCGACATCTCGCTTTATCTAAATAACGTGGTTGGGAATCAACCTTTTATTTGTTGCCCGCCACTGGTTGGGCGGGTTTTCCAAGTGCCGCAGATTGCCGTGAAAGAGGAGCGAAGCGTACTTAAGTACGTGAGCGACGGTTTGAACGGCAAGGTGCGGTGCTTGGGAAAGCCGCTTAGCGGTAAGAGACGCTCTGCTGCGAGTCTTTCACTACGACGTCGTGGGCGCCGCCTTCGACGATCGAGGTCGAGCTCACCAGGGTCAGGCGTGCCTTTTCCTGGAGCTCGGGGATCGAGAGGGCACCGCAGTTGCACATCGTGGACTTGACCTTGTAGAGCGTGCCGCCCACGCCGTCCTTGAGGGAGCCGGCGTACGGGACGTAGGAGTCGACGCCCTCGACGAAGCTGAGCTTCGCGGCGCCGCCCAGGTCGTAGCGCTGCCAGTTGCGGGCACGCGCAGAACCCTCGCCCCAGTATTCCTTCATGTACTGACCGTTCACGTTGACGCGCTCGGTCGGGCTCTCGTCAAAGCGAGCGAAGTAGCGGCCCAGCATCATGAAGTCGGCACCCATGGCAAGGGCGAGCGTCATGTGGTAGTCGTAGACGATACCGCCGTCGGAGCACACGGGCACGTAGACACCGGTCTCCTCGTAGTACTCGTCACGGGCGCGGCAGACGTCGATCAGCGCGGTGGCCTGGCCGCGGCCGATGCCCTTGGTCTCACGGGTGATGCAGATGGAGCCGCCGCCGATACCGACCTTGATGAAGTCGGCACCGCAGTCGGCCAGGAAGCGGAAGCCCTCGGCGTCGACGACGTTGCCGGCACCGACCTTGACGTCCTCGCCGTAGTTGGCGCGGATCCACTCGATGGTACGCTTCTGCCACTCGCTGAAGCCCTCTGAGGAGTCGATGCACAGGACGTCGGCACCGGCCTCGATGAGCAGCGGCACGCGCTCGGCATAGTCGCGGGTGTTGATACCGGCGCCGACCATATAGCGCTTGTCGCCATCGAGCAGCTCGTTGGGGTTAGTCTTGTGGCTGTCGTAGTCCTTGCGGAAGACGATGCCCATGAGGTGATCGTTGTCGTCGACGATGGGCAGGGCGTTGAGCTTGTTGTCCCAGATGACGTCGTTCGCAACCTTGAGGCTGATGTTCTTGTCGCCCACGATGAGCTGCTCACGCGGGGTCATGAACTCGGCGACCTTCTTCTGGTGGTCATCGCGGCTGGGGCGATAGTCACGGCTGGTGACGATACCCAGGAGCTTGCCCTTGGGGGTGCCGTCGTCGGTGACCGGCATGGTGGAGTGACCGGTCTTATCCTTGAGCTCGATGACCTGCTCCATGGTCATATCGGGGGTCAGCGTGGAATCGGACTGAACGAAGCCAGCCTTGTGATCCTTGACGGCCTTGACCATAGCGGCCTCGGACTCGGCGCTCTGGGAACCGTAGATGAAGGACAGGCCGCCCTCGGTAGCGAGCGCGACACCCATGTCGACGCCCGAGACGGACTGCATGATGGCGGAGACCATGGGGATGTTCAGGGTGATTGCCGGCTTCTCACCGCGCTTAAAGCGGGTTAGCGGCGTCTTAAGAGAGACGTTGTTGGGGATGCACTGCGAGGACGAATAACCAGGGACCAGCAGATACTCCGAAAACGTGTGGGACTCACCGGGAAAGAACGTAGCCATGTTTCTCCTTTTTCCATGCGACCGGTCGGCTGCAGGCCTCGTAGGACCCAGCCCAACCTTGGGCGCCCAATACTGGGGAAGTATCTTAGCGCACTTTGACTGCTACAATGCATGATTTAAGAAGAGCACACGAGGGCTTGACGCAGGCTTTGCGTTTGCCCAGCAAACACTTTAGCGGGGAGACGTGGAGCGTATGGAGTACAAGACGACGGCAAAGTTGGTCATTCAAGCGTGCGACGAAGATCTGCCGGGCGTGTTCGGCCACGGCTGCGTTTTGTTGCTGCAGGGCATAGCCCGCGAGCACTCGCTCAACCGCGCCGCCAAGAGTATGGGCATGGCGTATTCCAAGGCTTGGCGCATTGTGAATGAGGCCGAAGGCCAGCTGGGCTGCAAGCTCATCGAGCGCGACGGCGCCCGCGGGTCCACGCTCACGCCGGCCGGCGAGCGCGCCATCGAGGTCTACGAAACGCTGCAGGCCGAAATCAACAACGTCATCGCCGCCAGGGCCAACGACCTCATCGCCAGCATTAACGCGTAATAGTCTTTTAGGGACTGATTTTTAGTCCGCCGCACTCACGAATTAAGGCGCGCGCCACAAAATGGGCCCATCTACTACGTTTAGCTGAATACCCTCGACCATACCGAAAATGGAGAAAGCAAAACCGCAGGTAGAAAGCTTGCCAATTTTAAAAAAGCCGGATATGGTCGACCCCTAGGGGTTAAACGTAGTAGATGGGCCGTTTTCGTGGCACAGACCCCGATTAGCTACTTTCGAAGGGCGTTATCTAGGGTGGCGGCCACTTGCAGGGGGTTGTCGGTGCCGGCGAAGAGGCGGATGGTACTCCCCTGTTGACCTCGTGGGGCCGAGAGACGCGTTATTGCGCCACCGGCGGGTGATGTGCGGAACTCCCCCGGCAAGGCATCGAACAAATCGCCGGCCGTACAGTCGATGAGGTCAAACTCCACCGCCGGACCAAACCCGTGCTCCAAGATGCCCGTCGCGACGGCGTGATCGGGATGCGAGGTCAGCCCGGGATAGCGCACGTTGCGCACCATCTCATTCGCAGTCAAATACTCAGCCAGCGCACGGGCTCGATCAAAGTGAGCCTGCATGCGGGCGTCGAGCGTGTCGAGCCCGCGCTCTAGAACCTCCGCCTCATCGGCAGACAGATCGAGCGTGGGCATTCCACACCCCTCGAGCAGTGCAAGCGCGCACTCAGCCGCAGCATCCACGCGATGGCGCTTGAGCTGCGAGCGCGCGACCGATGCCGCCACAAGCTTGCGCGGAGCCTCGCCGGCGCACACGCGGTCAAGCGCTTCGAGCGACAGCGCCGCACCCAGGCGCAGTGGATCACACCCAAAGACGCTAGCCACGGTGTTATCCACCACCAGCAGCGCATGCGCCTCGCGAGCCGCGCGTCCCAGAGCGCGCAGATCAAGCACGCGCAGGCCAAAACCACCGATGGAGTTGACAAACCACCACAGGCGCGGGCCCTCAGCATCAAACGAAGCGCCATAGCCCTCGGACGCAACGCCAAACGCATTGACAGACGGCTCCCCCACCAGCGCCACATCGCAGCCGTCAAAGCCGCACGCAAGCGCATCGGCAAAGTCATCGGCAAATGCAACCAGGCGGTCACCGGGTCGCACAATCCCCAGCTGCGACAGCGCCGCCGGAACGTGCGGAGCCGCGAGCAACTGCGCCTCGCGCGCACGTGCCCGCTCGGCCCAAGCTATTTCAAATTCCCGCACGTCCATGCGACACCGCCCCTTCAAAAGCAAAAACCCATGACACGGGTGTTCCCCGCATCATGGGTAACGGCTGCAGTATAGCGCCGATAAGCGCCCAAGCGCCTAGATGTTGAGCACGTGGTAAGTCACGTTCGCGCCCGAAGCGTCAACGGACAGGCCATAGGCCTCCGAGTACATGCGCGTGGAGAACACGAGCGCACCGTCGTTCACAAACACCTCGACCGACGAAACGTCGCCGACGATACGAACGTTGCGGACCTCGTCGACCGGCTCCCAGCGCACGGTACGTCCGCAGCCGGCAGAACCGCGCGACTCGTCCGTAAAGCGCATCTCAAAACGCGCGGGCAGCTCACCCTCGGCGGGCGCAAACGAAAGCGAGAGCTCGCCATTCACCGTGGCGGCAAACGCACCGTCAACGTCATCAATCGAAACGTCAAAGCAGGTATCGCCCGCAACCTCCAGCGAGCCCTCCCCCACAGTCACCGAGCTATAGTAGTGCGTAATCTCGCGTGCCGGCTGCTGCAGAATCACGCCATTCGCACCAACCGAAAGCTCGCGCGGCAACGTCATGCAGTGCTGCCAGCCCTCGGCTATCGTAGGATCATTTCCATAGGATTCATCCCCCGGCAAACCCATCCAGCCAATCAGAATGCGGCGACCGTCCTGAGCCTCAAACGTCTGGGGCGCATAGAAGTCGAATCCGGCATCCCACAGGCAAAAATCACCCAGCGAATACTC
>CAKUCJ010000051.1 GCA_934643435.1 uncultured Collinsella sp. | reverse complement strand
CGGTGGACGGCACCGAGCCGTCGTCGAACTTAAGAAGGGGGAGGCCTCGCGGCCTCCCCCTTTTTTGCGTTTATAGGCTCAATCACTTCTTTCTCGCTGTGTTTTTGACCCTCGTTTGTTGCATCTTCTACGAACGGGCTACAATAACTTAGTCTGTGCAATATGGAGGTGAACATGGCCGAAGCTGGTATCGGCGTTGATATCGTCGAGATTTCCCGAATGAAATCAATCCTTGAGAAGACGCCGTCGTTTGCCCGGCGCGTGTTTACCGAAGAAGAGTGCGCGTATTGCGATGCGTCCTCTCGACCTGCTGCGCATTACGCCAGTCGTTTTGCTTCACGCGAAGCAGTTCTTAAGGCGCTTGGAACGGGTTTTAGTCAAGGCGTGGGCCGCAAGGACGTGTCGGTGACGCGTGATAACCTCGGTAAACCCAAAGCGCTGCTATCGGGTCGTGCGCTCGAGATTGCTCAAGAGCTGGGCGTTGTCGAGGTCGCCCTTTCCATTACCTTG
This sequence comes from uncultured Collinsella sp., assembly GCA_934643435.1. Lineage (GTDB taxonomy): Bacteria > Actinomycetota > Coriobacteriia > Coriobacteriales > Coriobacteriaceae > Collinsella. Next base: position 7,509 of record CAKUCJ010000051.1, on the reverse strand, counting down.
ACGGGTGACTTGGCTGTCGCTAATGCCATTGCGATCACCGAGGATGCTCGACCAAAGCCTAAGGAAGAAAAGGTGAGCACCAAGGAACGCGTTGCTCAGACATTTAAAGAGGCTCGTTCTGTCTTAGATGAGCTTGAACAGCTGCAACAATCTGCTTTGTCGGAGCATCTGGTCGATGATCCGCAAGATACGCTAGGAGCATAGATGAAACCGGTTTTGAGTACCGAGGAAGTCGTTCGCCTCGAAGATATCATCGAGCGTGAGGGTACTTCGAAGGCCGAGCTCATGGAGTTGGCAGGCGAGTTTGCCGCCAACGAGATTTTAAAGCTCAATCCCGATCGCGTTCTTGTGTTGGTTGGCTTTGGCAACAATGGCGGAGACGGCTGGGTTGCCGCGGATATCCTGACGCATAAGGGCGTTGATGTGGATATCGTCTCTCCGGTTGAGCCGGACGAGATTCCTGCCGCCCTTGCTCGCCATGTTGCCCGCCGCACTGCTGGCCGTGATGTGCACGTGTGCGTCGGTCCCTCTCGCGATGAGCTGGAAGTGCTGATCGATAAGGCCGACGTTGTGGTCGATGCCATTTTTGGCACCGGATTTCACGGCAACCTCCGTGCGCCGTTTTCGATCTGGATTCCCACGGTCAATGAGTGCGCCGATCGCGTCGTCTCCATCGATGTCCCCTCGGGCCTGAATGCCGAGACGGGTGTTGTGGATGATGATTGCATTCGCGCCGAGCGTACGGTGACGATGATTGCTCCAAAGATCGGTCTCTATAGCGCAGACGGTCCCGAGTACGCCGGCGATCTTGTTTGCGGCGGCCTGTACGACCGCCTTGACGAGGTTATTAACGATGTCGACCATGCGGCCGAGATCGTGGAACCCGGTGATCTGGTGGATTACTTTGCTCCGCTGCCTTCGAATATCGATAAGTACTCGCGTGGCTCGGTGCTCATTGTCGCTGGGTCGGCGCAGTATCCTGGGGCCGCCATTATGGCGGCCAAATCGGCTGCTCGTGCGGGCGCAGGCTATGTGGCCGTCGCGACGCCGGATGCGTGCGCCAACCTCATCCGCATGGCGCTCCCCTCGATTCCGGTTTTCGCCATTCCGTCTGACTCCCGTGGCTCCTTTGGTGCCGCTGCGCGCATGGCGGTATGTGAGATTGCAAAGAAATACAGCTGCGTGCTGTGCGGCCCCGGTATGACGACGTCTGCCGGCGCTATGCAGGTGGTTTCGGGCCTGCTTGAGCTCGATGTGCCGCTTATCCTGGATGCCGATGCTCTCAACTGCCTTGCCAAGATTGCAATTGATGGCATCGACAGCAATCCCGAGATGTACCGTCGCGAGCAGCCGCTCGTCATGACGCCGCATTATCGTGAGCTTTCGCGTCTCGTTGCGGGTGATGAGGTCAATGACCTTGGCACTGCGATTGCCGCCGCACAAAAGGTTGTTTGGGCCGCTGGCTCCGATAACCTCGTCGTTATCGCGAAGGGCCCGACGACGGCCATTTGCGGTGTCGAGCGCGTGCTGCTGCCGCTCTCGGGCCCGGCGTCGCTGGCGACTGCTGGCTCGGGCGATGTTCTTGCGGGTATCCTGGCCGGCACGCTGGCCACCATGCGCGACGAGATGGACCGCTGGGAGCTGCTGTACTCGTATGCCGTCGCGCTCCATAGCTATGCCGGTTTTGCGGCGGCGACGGAGTTTGGCGAGAAGAGCGTTATCGCGACCGATCTTATCGACTTGATCGGTCCCGCCATGGAACTGGCTGCAAAGGATGCGCTCGATGATCTGAGAATCATGGACGAAGGGTCGGATGACTAATCATGAATAAAGCCGATTTGACGCGTTGGTCCTGGGTCGAGATCGACCGTGGGGCGCTCCGTCGCAATACGAGGGCCTATAAAAACCTGCTGGATCCGCGTCAGCGCCTGTGCTGCGTGGTTAAAGCCGATGCCTATGGTCATGGAGCCGTCGAGTGCGCCAAGATCATGTATTCGGCAGGTGCCGACATGTTTGCCGTGGCGACGGTCAACGAGGGTGTTGAACTCCGTAAGGGCGGGATCACCAAGCCCGTCTTGATTCTGAGCGAGCCGCCCATCGAGGCCATTCCTACGTTGCTCGAGTTCGATATTATGCCCTCGGTCTATACGTCCGATTTTGCTCTCGCGTTTGGAGAGTGCGCCGTCGCTGCGGGCAAGGTGGGCAAATATCATCTGGCCATCGAGACGGGCATGAACCGCATCGGTGTCCACTACACGCAGGTACTCGACTTTGTCCGCGGCATTAATTTCCATCGCGGTATTGAGTGCGACGGCGTGTTTACGCACTTTGCCACGGCCGATGAGCCTTCGGGTTGGGACTACAAGCTGCAGTGCCAGCGCTTTACCGAGGCCGTTCAAGCGATTAAGGACGCAGGCTTTGAGTGCGGTATCGTGCACTGCGCCAACACGCCGTCCTCGATGCTCGATCCCTCGATGCATTTCGATATGATTCGCGCCGGCGTTGGCCTGTATGGCATGCAGCCGTGCGAGCTGAGCGGCCGCGTGATGCAGCTCGACCCCGTTATGAGCGTTCATGCGCGTGTGACGCGCGTGGCACATCCTGCGATGGGCGAGGGCGTGGGTTATGGCTTTACCTATCGCGTACCGCGTACGCGTGTTCAGATCTGCACCCTTCCGATCGGATACGCCGACGGCCTTTCGCGCACGCTTTCCAATCGCATGGACGTGCTTTATCGCGGCGAGCGCGTGCGTCAGGTTGGCAATATCTGCATGGATCAGTTTATGGTCGCCATCCAGTCCAACCCGGCGCATGAGATTCCCGAGGCCGAGCACGGCGACGAGATGATTATTGTCGGTCGTGACGGCGATGCCGAGATCACCATGGATGAGATGGCACGCCTGCGTGGCACGATTAACTACGAGGTCGCCTGCGGCTTTGGCATGCGTCTCGACAAGGTCTACGTGTAGGAGCCGCTATGGGCGTCATGCACATCCCCGGCCATAGCCATCAGGCGCCGCGCGAGGTCGCACTCGAGGAGATCGAGGCCGTCCTGGGCGATTGCCATCTTTGCCAGCTTTATCAGTCGCGCCACAACATTGTGTTTGGCGTGGGAAACCCCCGCGCTCGCGTGATGTTTATTGGCGAGGCGCCGGGCCGCAACGAGGATTTGCAGGGCGAGCCCTTTGTGGGGGCGGCAGGCGAGGACCTCAACGGCATTCTGTCCCTGGCAGGCCTTAAGCGCGAGGATGTCTATATCGCCAACGTGCTTAAGTGTCGCCCGCCGGGAAACCGCAATCCGCGTCCCGAGGAAGTGCTGGCCTGCTCGCCGTTTTTGCGCGAGCAGATTCGAAGCATCTGGCCCGATATCATCGTGACGCTCGGCAACCCCGCGACGCACTTTGTGCTTAAGACCGAGATCGGCATTACCAAGCTGCGTGGCAGGTTCCATCAGATGGGGCATTTTGTGGTGATGCCGACGTTTCATCCCGCGGCGGCGCTGCGCAATCCGGCGTGGCAGGAGTTGCTGGAAGAAGACTTTAAGATGCTGGGCGACTATTTGGAGCGGCACCCCGCACCGGAGGCCGCCTCGGAATAATAAGGAGTGTATATGTCCCTGGAGCGCCTGGGGGTAGGTACTTTTAAGACAACCTGTGCTGCCGATACGGAGCATTTTGGCGAGCTGGTCGCACCTTGCCTGGAGGACGGCGATGTGCTCATCCTGACCGGTGGTCTGGGAGTGGGCAAGACTCACTTCACCAAGGGCGTCTCGCGCGGGCTGGGCGACGGACATATGGTTACGAGCCCTACGTTTGCGCTCATGGCTGTTCATGACCAGGGCCGTATTCCGCTGTTCCACTTTGACCTGTACCGACTGGAACATGCCTACGAGCTTGAGGACACGGGCATTTTTGACGTGCTGGGCTATGAGGGCGCTTGCCTGCTGGAATGGGGCGAGCAGTTTCAGGACGAGCTGACAGATGAGTATCTTTCGGTGACGCTCAAACGTGACGAGGATGACAGCGACGTGCGAACGATAACGCTCGAGGCGCACGGTGAGCGCGCGACGGAGCTTTCCCATTTGATTGATAGGGCTGTACAAGATGAGCTTGCATAACGACAACGCGCTGGTGGTGGCGCTCGATACCTCGACCGACATGCTTGCCTGCGCGGCAAGCTGGATTGATGTGCAGACGGGCGAGACGAGGCTGGTGAGCGGGGACCATCTGTGTCGCCGCCATGCCAACGTGGAGCTCGTGAATACCGTTGATGGTGTGCTGGACCAGGCCGGTTTGGACCGAAGCGATGTCGGCTGCTATGTGGTCGGTCGTGGTCCGGGTTCGTTTACGGGCGTGCGTATTGGCATTTCCACCGCCAAGGGTCTGGCGCGCGGTGCTAACGTTCCGCTGCTGGGCGTGTCGACGCTCGATGCCTGCGCTTGGACGGCATGGAAGGCCGGCGTGCGTGGCAAGCTCGGCATTTTTGCCGATGCCATGCGCGGCGAGGTATACCCGGCCCTGTATGTGTTGGGTGACGAGGGTCCCGAGCGTCAGTTTGAGCGCGAACGCGTGGTCAAGGCCGCCGTGGCCCTTGATGAGTGGCGCCAGGCCGCGGACTGGAACCAGATTCAGCTGACTGGTGACGGTCTCGTGCGCTACGGCAAACTGCTGAGCGAGAATGAGACGGCTCGCTGCGTGGAGCGCGACCTGTGGTGGCCCTCGGGTGAGGGTCTGTTGTTGGCGCACGCTACGGGTGATGGCGATCCCGCCCGTGTTTTGCCGATCTATACGCGTCTCTCGGATGCCGAGGAAAACGAACGCAAGCGTCTTGGCCTTGCCGAGAGTGCCCAAAGCGAGATTACGGGTGTCGCCGACGAGCTCGCCGGCCGCCATCTGCAGTTCCGTCCCATGGGCGCGGCGGATGCCGAGGGTGCGAGCGCTCTGGAGGCGGCCTGCTTTGAAGGCGCCGGACACGAGGCGTGGACGCCGGGCATGTTTTTGTCCGAGCTGGGCGAGGACGTTGCCGCTCCGCGCAGCTGGTGGGTGGCGCATGACGACGGTCAGCTGTTGGGTCTTGCCGGCGGCATGGTCGTGGACGGTGACGTGCAGATTATGGATGTCGCCGTCGATCCGGCGCACCGCCGCGAGGGTATCGCCCGCAAGCTGCTGTCGCACGTGAGCTACGATGCCCAGATGCTCGGCTGCACCACAGCATCGCTCGAGGTCGAGGACGGCAACGAGGGCGCGATCGCACTCTATGCCGCTCTGGGCTTTACCGAGGCGGGCCGTCGCCGCGGCTACTACGGTGCCGGCAAGGACGCCATCGTCATGACGGCACCGTTGCCCCTGGTGCTTCCGGTCGACAACGCCTCGCCCGAGCCGACGGCAGCTGAGCAGCGCGTATGGCCGCTGCCTGCGCCCGAGCGCACCGTTGAGGAGCGTGCCGAAATCGAGCGCCGTCGTCTTGTGCTTGCCATCGAGAGCTCGTGCGATGAGACGGCCGTGGCGATTATCGATGCGGACGGCAATATGCTGGCCAACCAGGTGTCGACACAGATTGATTTTCATGCCCGCTTTGGCGGCGTGGTGCCCGAGATCGCCTCTCGCAAGCATGTCGAGGTTATCGTGAGCGTTGTGGATGCAGCGCTCGAGGATGCCGCGGCATCGCTTGGCCTTCAGGGCGGAGCCATTGCCCCCAGCGAGCTTGCCGCCGTGGGTGTGACGCAGGGTCCGGGTCTGGTGGGTGCGCTGGTGGTGGGCGTCGCCTTTGCCAAGGGCTTTGCCTATGCTGCCGGCAGGCCGCTCGTGTGCGTCAACCATCTGGAGGGCCATCTGTTTGCCAACCTTCTGGCGCAGCCTGACCTCAAGCCGCCGTTTATCTTTACGCTTGTCTCGGGCGGGCATACCATGCTCGTGCATGTCAAGGCGTGGGGCGACTACGAGGTGCTCGGCGAGACGCTCGACGACGCCGTGGGCGAGGCCTTCGATAAGGTAGCCAAGGCGCTTGGTCTGGGCTATCCCGGCGGCCCCATCATCTCCAAGCTGGCAGAGACGGGCAATCCCAAGGCGATCGATTTCCCGCGTGCGCTCAATAGCAGGGGAGACTACCGCTTCTCGCTCTCGGGTCTCAAAACGGCCGTGACGCTCTACATTGAGCAGGAGACTAAAGCCGGGCGCACGATTCATCTGCCCGATCTGGCGGCTTCGTTTGAGGCGGCGGTCTTTGACGTGCAGTACAAGAAGGCCAAGAACGCCCTGCATGCCACCGGGTGCAAGGAGTATTGCATTGGCGGCGGCGTCTCGGCCAATCCGCATCTGCGCGAGATGATGATCAAAAAGCTCGGGCGCCAGGGCATCCGTGTGACGGTGCCGCCTCTCTCGGCATGCACCGACAACGCCGCCATGATCGCGGAGGTCGCCCGCCGTAAATTCGATCGAGGAGAAATCTCGCCGTTCGACGTCGACGCCGATCCGAACATGACGCTGTAACTGGTACGGAGCGGTCCCCGGCCCCGCCCGGGCCCCAGCGGCCGCATATGAACTTTCCTGCTCGGACAGTCCTGCTCACGACGGAGGCCACATTAAGTGGCCTCCTGTTCGTGCGGAACTCGCGATAAAGTTCATATGCGGCCGCCGTCGCCCGGGCGGAGCCGGGGACCTTTCTGTATCGATATGGCTTCTGAGCTGGTTTGGCGTCGACAACGCCCAACAAAGTTAATCTGCCAGCGTCGAATTTCCGCCGTTCTTTAGGTGAAAATTATCTACTTGATAATCGATTCAATATCGCGGCTCTTATATAGCAGTCGGCGGACTTCCATGATATTGCCAATGACAACATAGAAGACAATGTAATTGCCGACATAAAAGCGGTAATACGGGCGAGGGCGTTTTCTTGTCGATGGATATGTTGAAGCTAGGGTCGGTTTTTTGAGGTGTTCTAGTATTCCCATTTCGACATTGTCGACAAGCCTGTTTGCCGCGGCTGGATTATTGAGATCGAACGCAATATATGATGCCGCTTGGCTGAGGTCCTCCCAAAATAGCGGAAGGTATCGGAGTTTATAGGGCTCGTTCATCGAGACCGCCGTTGAGCATATTCCTGACAGAGCTAAAGACGTCGTCATGTGTGTAGCGAAGCTGCATGTTGGCGGCTTGACGATCGGCGGCATCAAGTGCGCTTTCGATTGTGTTGCTAAGCGACTTGTACTGCTCAAAGCTCATGACGACCATAGAGCCCCGCCCATTTTTTGTTAGAAAAACAGGGCCCTCTTGTTCGACTTCGCGCTCAACGTCTGGGTAGTGATTCCTTAGATCGGATACTGGCCTAATGTTCATGCTATGCCTCCTGAAGTATCAGGACCTTATCATAATTATGATAACAGAGTTGAGATTTGGGATGGGAGTCCCTCGGGGGCGGGGCGGGCGCCTGCCGCCATATATGAACTTTATCGCGAGTTCCGCACGAACAGGAGGCCACTTAATGTGGCCTCCGTCGTGAGCAGGACTGTTC
>CAKUCJ010000050.1 GCA_934643435.1 uncultured Collinsella sp. | reverse complement strand
CTGATCTTTTTCCTCATCGCTAATCACGGATGCTCACCCCCTGCTCACCCAAGTTGTGACGGATATCGTCAATGTTACCCTCGACGGTCGCAATCAACTCATCGAGGGAATCGAACACGCGCGACGGGCGCAGCCAGCGCGTAAACGCCAGCGAAACGGAAGCGCCGTACAGGTCGCCCCTATAACCAATTAAGTTGGCCTCCAGATGCGCCGAGGCGGCATCGTCGGCATACGTCGGCGGCAGGCCGACGTTAACGGCAGCAGGCCACACGGTATCGTCGACGAGGACCAAGCCCTCGTAGACGCCATCGGAAGGCACTTGGATACCATCGGGCACCTGAATGTTTGCCGTGGGAAAGCCCATGTCGGAGCCCTCATGACGGCCACGGATAACACCACCGCGCACCATATAGGGACGGCCGAGCAGCTCGGATGCCAGCTCCACATGACCCTGCCCCAGCTCATGACGGATGCGGGTAGCGCAGACGGTCTGCCCGTCGACGCAGAGCAGGTCGTGGCCGTATACGTCAACGCCGCGCTCAACACCCCAGGCGTGCATCTCGGCAACGCCCGACGCGCCACCGCGACCGAGCCTAAAGTCGCTCCCGACACGAATGGAGCGAATGTCGACGACGCGCGACAACAGCGCAAGAAAACCGACATGGTCGAGCGCCGCCACCGCGGGCGTAAAGGGGACGACCACCACCGCATCGACCCCGGTTTGAGCCAGGGCATGCAGGCGGTCGGCCGTCGTCATCAATTTTTGAGCGGGCGCAGGACTTACCACGACGTCTGGATCGGGATCGAAGGTGACCACGACCGCGCTGCAGCCATGGACACGCGCATCGCGAACGACAGCATCGATCAGCTCGCGGTGCCCCCGATGCACGCCATCGAACACACCGATGGCGATCGAAGCGGCACCCAAGCTCGCGCACCCATCAAATCCCTCGGCAGAAACGATACGGGCCTCATCCGACTCGCCCGCAAAAAAGATACGTGCGAGCTCATGGGAGGCCAGCATCATCGAACACCACCGATCGCCTGCGGAAAGACGTGCTCCATCACAAAGCGGCCGCTCTCAATGCGGGCGAGCGCCTTGAGTCCCCCATCGAGCACCAGCGCAAACGGCGCCTTCGACGAATCGAAGCTCGCAAGCGCACGCTCGACGGGAATACGTCGACCGCACAGTAGGTCGTCGGCAAGATCGCCCGGCAAATCGACGCGCGTGGCGCCCAGAGCCGCGATGGGATCCAGAGCGAAGCCGGCAGCGGACTCGGGAGAAAGCTCCTCGACCGCATGGCAGGCACCAATGGAAACGACGCCAGAGACCGTACGACGCAGCGCGGAAATATGCGCGGCGCTATCGCAGGCGCGACCCAGGTCGCGAGCGAGCGCGCGGATGTAGGTGCCCTTGCTTACCGAAAACACCACGGTCCAAACGCACGTATCGCCCTCGCCGCTTACGGCAATCAGGTCGGCGGCATAGACCTCGACGGGGCGCGGAGGCAGATCAACCGCATTGCCCTCGCGCGCAGACTTGTAGGCGCGGACGCCGTTAACCGAGATGGCCGAAAACGCCGGCGGCACCTGCATCTGCGGGCCCAGCATGGCGGCCAATTGCTCGCGGGCATAAGCGGGATCGCGCAGCTCCGAGGCAACAGCCACGGTGCGGACGGCCTCGCCCTCCGCGTCATCGGTGTTGGTCTCGGCGCCAAACGAGATGTCAGCGACATAGCTTTTGGTATCGAGGGTCAGCATGCCCAGCAGACGGGTTGCCTGGCCAACGCCCACCACCATGACACCCGATGCCATGGGGTCGAGCGTGCCAGCGTGGCCGACGCGCCGCTCATGGAGGGCGCGTCGGCATTGCGAGACCATATCGTGGGACGTACAGCCCACCGGTTTATCGACGGCGAGCAGCATATTCAATTGAGAAGGCGTACGACGAGCCATGTACCATCCAAAATGTTAGAGCTCGACGGTCACCGAAGCGGGATCCTCCCCTACCAACTCGGTCAGCATGGGAAGTGCCGCGGTGAGCGTCTCGAGAATCGTTCCGTTGTTGGAGAAACCGGCGGCAGCGGGATGTCCGCCTCCGCCAAAAGCAGCAGCGATCTCGGACACGTTGAGGTCGCCCTTGGAGCGCAGGTTGCCGCGCACCTTGGTATCGCCCTCAATGCCCTTCAGGAACAGGCAGACCTCCACGCCCATCACCGAGCGCACCACGTCGACCAGGCCGTCGCACTCATCCGAGGTGACGCCGCAGGCCTCAAGGTCGCTCTGGTACGCATAGCTATACGCGACGCGCCCGTGGGCTACCGTCTTGATGCGGCCCATGACGATGGACTTGAGGTGCAAGAACTCGACGCGCATGCTCTGGTAGACCTCGAGCGCAACGCGTGCCGGATCGGCACCGTGTGCGACCAAGCGTGAGGCGGCATGGAACGCAGCAGCATCGGCGTTTTGGTACTGAAAACGGCCGGTATCGGTAACCAGGCCGCACAGCAGACAGGTCGCGATGTTATCGCGGGCGACAATGCCGCAATTGTCCAAAAAGCGGTCGATGATCATAGCGCATGCCGCGGCGTCGACGCACCTCAGGCTCAGCTCGGCAAATTCCTCGCGTGCCGGATGGTGATCGAAGCACACCACATGCGACGAGCGGCGGAGCACCTCCGCGGAGTTGTTCAGACGCTCGACGACTGGCACGTCCACCGAGATGAACAGGTCCGGATTACCAGTATACGCAGATGCCGGCACCAGACGGTCGGCACCCTCCATAAAGCGGTAGATGCGCGGAACCGGGTCATCGTCTGCCAGCAGCAGGGCAATGTCCTTGTTGGGGAAAAACTTCATAAGCGAAAGGCCCAGGCCCAGCACGGAGCCCAGGGCGTCGCCATCGGGAGACGTATGTCCCGAAATCGCAATGGAGGACGCACCCTCGATGAGCTCGAGGATGCGTCGCTGAATATCTGCAGACTCGCACGAGGCGAGATCGGCGGAATTAGTCATCTAAAGCTGCCTCCTGGGCGGCATCCGCTATCGGATAACCGTCCTCGTCCTTTTCGATCGCAAGCGTGGCGGGAACGTTTTCCAGCGCACGCGTGATGCGCTCGGCCTCATCGGTCGAGCGATCGATGCGAAAATCGAGCTCGGGCGTGACGCGCCAATCGAGCGAGCGGGCCAGCAGGCTACGGATGCGGCCCTTGGCGCTGGCGAGCGCCTCCATGACCTCGTCGTAGCGGCTCGCGTCGCACGACACGTACACGCGCGCGAACGAACGGTCCACCGCGACCTCGACCGCGGTCAGGGTGACCAGGTCGAGACGCGGATCGGAAACCTCAAAGAGCAGGATATAACCGAGCTTCTCGCGAAGCTGCTCGCCCAAACGGCGGGTTGCCTGCGTTTGCTTCATAGCGCTACCCCCTACTCGGTACGGGCAACCTGGTCGATGCGGTAGCCCTCAATGGTGTCGCCAGGCTTGATGTCCTGGAAGTTCTCCAGGCCAATACCGCCCTCGGAGCCGCTCTTAAGGCTCTTGGCCTCGTCCTTGTAGTGGCGCATCGAGGCGATTTTACCGTTGAAGACCACGATGCCGTCGCGCACCAGGCGCACGGAATCGGTCGCGGCGATCTCGCCCTCTTCGACGCGGACACCGGCGGCGATACCGACTTTGGGCACCTTGAAGGTGTCCAGAACGGTTGCGGTGCCTGTGGAGACCTCGACCTCGGTGGGCTTGAGCATGCCGATACGGGCGGCGTCGAGCTCCTCGAGGCACTTGTAGATAACGTCGTAGCAACGGATCTCGACGCCCTCGCGCTCGGCAGCGGAGCGGGCCTTACCGTCGGGACGGACGCCAAAGCCGATGATAATGGCGTTGGAGGCGTCGGCCAGGACGACGTCGGTCTCGTTGATGGCACCGACGGCGGAGTGGATCGTGTTGATGCGGACCTCGGACTGATCCATCTTGTCGAGCGAGTCCTGAAGGGCTTCGATGGAACCCTGGACGTCGGCCTTGATGATCAGGTTGAGCTCCTTGACCTCGGCGTCGGCGATGGTCTCGAAGAGGTTCTCGAGCGTCACGTGCTTCACGCGGCTCTGCTCCTCGATGCGGGCCTTGAGCGAGCGCTGCTCGGCGAGCTGGCGCGCGTCGCGGTCGTCTTCGAACACGCGGAACTCGTCACCGGCGTTGGGCACGGACTGCAGGCCCAGAATCTCGACGGCGTCGGAGGGACCGGCCTCGGTGACGGCGCGGCCCTTGGGGTCGAGCATGGCGCGGACACGGCCATAGGTAAGACCAGCAACCAGCGTATCGCCCACGTGCAGGGTACCGCGGGTCACGAGCACGGTAGCGACCGAGCCGCGGCCCTTATCGAGCTTGGCCTCGAGGACGTTGCCGGAGGCAAAGGTGTCCGGGTTGGCCTTGAGCTCGAGCACGTCGGCCTGGAGCAGCACGGTCTCCAGAAGGTCGTCGATACCGATCTTCTGCTTGGCCGAGATGTTGACGAACATGTTCTGTCCGCCCCACTCCTCGGGGATGACGCCGTACTCGGTGAGCTCCTGGCGCACGCGGTCGGGGTTGGCGCCGGGCTTATCGATCTTGTTGACGGCGACGACGATGGGTACGCCGGCGGCCTTGGCGTGGTTGATCGACTCGACGGTCTGGGGCATGACACCGTCGTCGGCGGCGACGATCAGGATGACGATGTCGGTCACCTTGGCGCCACGGGCACGCATAGCCGTAAAGGTAGCGTGGCCAGGGGTATCGATGAAGGTGATCTTGCGGTCGTTGATCATGACCTGCGAAGCGCCGATGGCCTGCGTAATGCCGCCCGCCTCGCCGGCAGCGACGCCGGTGTGACGGATGGCGTCGAGCAGGCTCGTCTTGCCGTGGTCGACGTGACCCATGACGGTGACGACCGGGGCGCGGGGCTTAAGATCGGCGGGATCGTCGTAGAACGAGAAGGTGTTCTCCTCCTCGGGGGTGATGATCTTGATCTGACGGCCCAGGTCGTCGGCGACGAGCTCGACGAGGTCGTCGGACATAGACTGCGTCATGGTAAGCGGCGTGCCCAGCAGGAACAGGCGCTTGATGATGTCGTTGGCCGGAACGTCGAGCGCCTCGGCGAGCTCCTGGACGGTAACGCCCTGGGAGACCTTGATGGCGTCGAGGTCCTCGGGGTTCACGCCCTGGGCCAGCGCCTCCTCAATCTTGCGCTCCTCCTGAGCCTTTGCAGCCTCGCGCTCACGCTTCTCCTTGCGCTTCTTGCGGCGACCGGTGGACTCGCGAGAGGCCTCCTCGACGGCGGCGCGGGCCTCCTCGAGCACCTTCTCGCGGCTGTACTCCTCGGCCTCGCGAGCCATGCGGCTGTAGTGGTCCTCTTCGTTGTTGTGACCGCCCTTGCGCTTCTTGCCCTTGCCCTGTTTGTCGGGGTTGGGGAAGTCCATGCCGGCAGCGACGTTGTTGCTGGCATTGGTGCGATGGCTGTGGGGACGGCTCTCGGAGGCGTTGCGCTCGGAGTTGTTGTCGGAGGCGTTGCGATCGTTACGACGGCCACCGCGACGGTCGTTGTTGCCGCCACGACGGTTGCCGCGCTCGGCAGCGCGCTCGGCCTTGGCCTTCTGCTCGGCGTCCTTCTTCTCCTTGAGCACGGTCTCCTGTGCGGCGATCTGGTCGAGCAGCGAACGGAAGCGCGACCCGGAGTCGGAAGCGGGAACGGCGCGGCGCTGGGCCTCGCGGGCAGCCTCCTCCTTCTCGCGAGCAAGACGCTCCTGCTCGGCCTTCTTCTTGGCCTCGGCCTCGGCGCGGGCGGCCTCCTCGGCAGCCTGGGCGGCGGCGAACTGGCGGCGCTCCTCCTCGCGTGCCTTCTCGGCGGCGATGCGCTCGCGCTCGGCCTCGGCAGCGCGTGCTGCCTCCTCGGCGGCGGCTGCCTCCTCCTCGGCCTGCTTGGCGGCCTCGACTTCCTGGGCGCGGGCCTCGATCACCGAGGCGAGCTGCTTGCGGACCATGGCGACGTAAGCGTCCTCCAGGGCGGAGGAAGCGGACTTAGCGGGAATCTTCATATCGGCGAGATGACCCATCAGTTCCTTGGAGGTCATGCCGAACTCTTTGGCCAGGGTGGACACACGGACTTTTGCCATATGACTTCACCTACCCTTTCTGGCACCTTGGGTGCCTAGAGACTGAACGAGCGTGGGAGATGCGCCGGGACCTGCCCGGCGCGACCGCGCGCTAGATCAGGTCCTCCGCATCATCGAAGGCGTCGGTGTCGTGGACACCGCAGAAACGGGAGCCGGGACGGGCCTGGTTGCGGCACTGGATGCCGTCCTCGGACACGTACTCGCAGCGACGGACGTCCTCGTCCTCCTCGTCACCGATCAGGTCGGCGGCGGGCTCCTCGTGAACGGGAACGTTCTTGAGGATGTCGGCGGCAAGGGTCTCGGACTTGATGTCGATGTGCCAGCCGGTCAGGCGTGCGGCGAGGCGGGCGTTCTGGCCCTCCTTGCCGATGGCGAGGGACAGCTGGTCGTCGGGCACGATGACGCCGGCGTAGGCCTTCTCCTCGTCGATGAGGACGCGGGTGACCTTGGCGGGCGACAGGGCGTTGGCGACGTAGACGGCCGGATCGGCATCCCACAGGATGACGTCGACGCGCTCGCCACGGAGCTCGCCCACGACGGCGCGCACGCGGCTGCCCTTGGGGCCGACGCAGGCGCCCACGGGATCCAGGCGGTCATCGAGCGAGTGGACGGCGACCTTGGATCGCTGGCCGGGCTCGCGGGCGATCGACTTGATCTGGACGGTGCCCTCATAGATCTCGGGCACCTCCTGCTCAAACAGACGACGCATGAGCTCGGGGTGGGTACGGGAGATGACGATAGGCGGACGGCTGTGCTCGCCGCGAACCGGCTGAAGGTTGGAGTTGGGGTCGCGGACGTCGATGATCACGGCCTTGATGTGCTGGTTGTGCAGGTAGCGCTCGCCCATCGGACGCTCGTTGCGCTCGTTTTCGTAACGGCGCTGGTCGAAGTGAGGAAGCTCGGCCTCGACGCCCTCACGGATCTTGACGATCGTGAAGTCGGGCGTGGACTGCAGCACGGTACCGCTGATGAGATCGCCGATGCGGCCGGAGAACTCCTCGTAGATCTGCTCGCGGGCGGAGTTGCGCACGATGGCGTTGATCTCGGCCTTGGCGTGCTGGGCGGCGATGCGGCTCGTGTTCTTGGGGGTGACGTCGATCTCCTCGAACTCGGTGAAGTTGCCCTCCTCGTCCATGGAATCGTCGATCGGCTCCAGGCGGTAGACGTAGATCTTGCCGGTGGTGCGGTCGATGGTCACCTTGGCGCCCCACTCAAGATGCAGGATCTCGGCATAGCTCTTGGCGAGCGACTGCTCCAGGCGGTCGATCAGGTAGAGCTGGTCGATGTGCTTCTCCTGGCAAAGCTCCATCAGGGCGGACATCATGTCGGATGCTGCCATCTTACTTTCCTTCCTTCGCGGGCTTGAAGTCGTAGGTGGGCTTCAACTTGCACTTTTTGACATCAGAGAAATCGAGGGTGACGGACTCGCCGTCCTCGAGCTCGAGGGTCACGTTCGTCTCGGTCGCGGCGGCAATCTTGCCGGCGTACTTGCGACGGCCCTCGGTGGCGGTAGAGGTGAGCTCGCAGTTCTCGCCCACAAAGCGGGCAAAGTCGCGCGGGCGGCGCAGCGGGCGCGCCATACCCGGGCTCGACACCTCGAGCGTATAGCTCGAAGAGATGGGGTCGAGCTCCTCAATCACATCGCCGACCCACTTGGTGTTGGCCGTGACGTCGTTGAGCGACAGGCTCTGACCCTCGGCACCCTCGATACGCACACGCACGCAGGGGGCCTTGGTGGCACCCACGAGCTCAACGTCGACGATGTCGACATCGTGCTGTGGAGCGACGGCCTCGAGCGCGTCGATGATCGCCTGCTCGGTCTTGGTCTTGACCATTGCGGCACCTCCATCCATACAAAAAAGAAGCGGGGCCGAAACCCCACTTCTTTCAATTACAACTTCATTTGCAAG
>CAKUCJ010000049.1 GCA_934643435.1 uncultured Collinsella sp. | reverse complement strand
CCCAGCAGGATGTCGTCCGGACCGTCGGGGCTAAAGACCATCTGCAGCAGCTGCGAGAGGTCTTCCTCGTCGGCAACGTCGTCGTTGTTCTCGAGGATGTAGAGCAGGTCGTGGGCCTCGAGGCCGTCACGGAGCTCCTCGATCGCCTTGGCACCGATACCATCGATGCGCAGCAGATCCTCCTCGGACTTGCCGACCAGGTCGCCGACCGTCTCGATGCCGACCTCGCTGAACTTGTTGGTCCAGCGCTGCGACACGCCCAGGTCGTCGAACAGGTACAGGCGAGCCTTCTCGGCGGAGATGGTGTGGCCGTTGCGGGTGAACGAACCGTCAGCACCGCCGAACTCGTCGTAGCCGGCCCAGTCGAGCTGCTGCGGGAGCTGCTCGTCCAGGTCCTTGAGCTCCACAGGAGCCCACTCGGGCAGCGACTTGGCGTTGGGCGAAGCCGGGCCGTCGATGTCGACATAGCCGTCGGCCGTGCGATACGTCAGCTTGGCGTTGGCGTACGGCTTGAGGCCGGTACCAGCCGGGATCTTCTTACCGACGATGACGTTGGACTTAAGGTCGAGCAGGTGGTCGACCTTGCCCTCGATGGCAGCCTCGGTAAGGACGCCAGCGGTACGGATGAACGAAGCGCTCGACAGCCAGGAGTCGATGTTGGACGCGACCTTGAGCGTACCCAGGATGACGGGCTCGGCCACGGGAGCCTGACCGCCCAGACGGGCAACGCGCTCGACCTCGTCGGCGAACTCGTAGCGGTCGACGTACTGACCAAGCAGGTACTTGGAGTCGCCGGGGTTGGTGATCTGAACGCGACGCAGCATCTGACGTGCGAGCACCTCGATGTGCTTGTCGTTCAGGTCGACGCCCTGGCTGGTGTAAACGTCCTTAACGCTCTCGACGAAGGTGTGCATCGTCGACTCGATGTCGGTCAGCTTGCGCAGGTTGCGGAAGTTGACGAAGCCCTTGGTGATCTGGTCGCCGGCGCGAACCTCGCAGCCATCCTCGATCTCGGGCATGAAGCGCACCGAAGCGGGGACGCGACGCTCGTCGAGAACACGTGTGTGATCCTCGGAGTCGGTGAGCGTCAGCACGTACTCGGACTTCTCGGGCTTAATCGAGAGGTGACCGGAGTACGGAGCCAGCTCGGCCTCGCGACCCAGGATCTTCTCGTTGACGTTGCCGACGATATCGAACATACGGCTGACCGTAGGCAGACCCTGCGTAATATCGTCGACGCCAGCGACGCCGCCGGAGTGAATGGTACGCATCGTAAGCTGCGTACCGGGCTCGCCGATGGACTGGGCGGCAATAATGCCGACGGCAGTACCGATAGCGACCGGGCGACGGGTGGAAAGATCCCAGCCGTAGCACTTCTGGCACACGCCGTACTTGGAGCGGCAGGTGAGCAGAGCGCGAAGGGTGACCTTCTTAAGGCCGGCATCGACCATCTTCTGGATGTCGGCGACCTTCTCGATGTAGCCGTCCTGCTCAAAGAGCACGGTGCCATCGGGAGCCACGACGTCCTGGATGAAGCAACGGCCGACGAGGTCGGTGTTGAGGTCGGTGGTGCCGGGGATGATGAGGTTGTAGGTGACGCCCTCGTGCGTACCGCAGTCCTCCTCGCGGACGATGACGTCCTGGGCCACGTCGACCAGACGACGGGTCAGGTAACCAGAGTCCGAGGTGTGGGATGCGGTATCGACCAGGCCCTTACGGGCGCCGTAGGTCGAAATGAAGTACTCGAGCGGCAGCAGGCCCTCGCGGAAGTTCGCCTTAATGGGAAGGTCGATCGTCTCGCCGGACATGTCTGCCATCAGGCCACGCATGCCGCCGAGCTGACGCAGCTGGGTCTTAGAACCACGGGCGCCGGAGTCGGCCATCATGTAAAGCGGGTTCTCCTCGTCGAACAAGTCGAGCATGAGCGCTGCGACCTTATCGGTACAAGCGGTCCACTCGTTAACGACTTCGATGTGGCGCTCCGTCTCGTTGATGAAGCCCTCCTCGAAGTACTCGTTGATCTGGTCGACGTTGGCCTGGGCGCGGTCGAGCAGCTCCTGCTTCTCGGCAGGGATGAGAGCGTCCCACACCGAGATGGTGAGGCCGGCGCGGGTAGCGTAGTGGAAGCCGGAGTACTTGATGGCGTCGAGGATCGGGCCGACCTTGGCCTCGGGGTAACGATCGCAGCAGTCCGCAACCAGCTTGGCCACGTCGCCCTTGACCATCTTGTAGTTCATGAACTCATAGTCTTCGGGCAGGCACTGGCGGTTGAAGATGATGCGGCCGATAGAGGTCTCGAAGCGCGCGGTCTTGTTGCCGGTGACGTCGTAGTCGACAAACTCGTTCTTGCCATTCTTGACGCGGAAGATGCGGGTGCCGTCCTCGTTGACGACGTTGGCATCGGCAGCGGACACGCGGACCTGGATCTTGGCCTGCATGTCGACCTCGGAGCGGCAGTCATAGGCGTGCAGCGCGTCGTCGAAGCTCGAGAACACATGGTTCTCGCCCGGCAGGCCGTCGCGGACCTGGGTCAGGTAGTACACACCGATGATCATGTCCTGCGAGGGGATGTTGACCGGCTTGCCGGATGCCGGCGAGCGCAGGTTGTTCGCAGAGAGCATGAGCACGCGGGCCTCGGCCTGAGCCTGGCTGGACAGCGGCACGTGGACAGACATCTGGTCGCCGTCGAAGTCGGCGTTGAAGGGCGAGCAGACCAGCGGGTGCAGGTGGATGGCCTTGCCCTCGACCAGCACCGGCTCAAAGGCCTGGATGGACAGACGGTGCAGGGTCGGTGCACGGTTGAGCAGCACGACGCGGCCGTCGATGACCTCTTCGAGGATGTCCCACACAAAGGTGGCACCGCGGTCGATAGCGCGCTTGGCGCCCTTGATGTTCTCGACCTTGCCAAGCTCGACCAGGCGCTTCATGACGAAGGGCTTGAAGAGCTCCAGCGCCATGGTCTTGGGCAGACCGCACTGGTGCAGCAGCAGCTTGGGGTCGGTAACGATTACCGAACGGCCGGAGTAGTCGACACGCTTACCCAGCAGGTTCTGACGGAAACGACCCTGCTTGCCCTTGAGGGCCTCGGCGAGCGACTTGAGCGGGCGACCGCCACGGCCAGAGACCGGGCGACCACGACGGCCGTTGTCGAACAGGGCGTCCACGGACTCCTGGAGCATACGCTTCTCGTTGTTCACGATGATCGCGGGGGCGTCCAGGTCGAGCAGGCGCTTGAGTCGGTTGTTACGGTTGATCACGCGACGGTACAGGTCGTTGAGGTCGGACGCGGCGAAGCGGCCGCCGTCGAGCTGGACCATCGGGCGCAGATCGGGCGGAATGACCGGGATGACGTCCAGGATCATGTTCGCGGGGCTGTTGCCACCCTTCAGGAAGGCGTCAACGACCTCGAGGCGCTTGACGGCCTTCTCGCGCTTCTGCTTCTGGGAATCCTCGTCGGCGATGATGGCCTTGAGCTTCTCGGCCTCGGAGGGGAGGTCGATGGCAGCGAGCAGGTCGCGGACGGCCTCGGCACCCATGCCACCCTTGAAGTACATGGAGTAGTAGCGGGTCATCTCGCGGAACAGCGGCTCATCGGAAATGAGGTCGCGCTCGGTGAGCTTCATGAAGGCGTTGAAGGCGTCCGTGCGGAGCTGCTTCTCGTCCTTGCACTCTTCCTCGATGTCGACGATGCCGGAGGCGATCTCCTCGGGGGTCAGCGGCTCCTCGTCCGAGAACTCGTCAAAGTTCTCGGGGTCGCCCTGCTCCTTGAGGGACTCGATCTGGCGGGCGCACTCGGCATCGATCTCTTCCAGATCGGCGGCGAGCTCCTCGCGCAGGTCGTCGGCGTCGGCCTCGCGAGCCTCGTAGTCAACCTCGGTGATGATGTAGCTGGCAAAGTACAGAACCTTCTCGAGGTCCTTGGACTTGATGTCGAGCATACGGCTCATCGGGAAGCTCGTGGGGCTCTTGAAGTACCAGATGTGGGACACGGGAGCGGCGAGCTCGATGTGGCCCATGCGGTCGCGACGCACCTTGGCCGAGGTGACCTCGACGCCGCAGCGCTCGCAGACGATGCCCTTAAAGCGGATGCCCTTGTACTTGCCGCAGGAGCACTCCCAGTCCTTGGCGGGACCGAAGATCTTCTCGCAGAACAGGCCGTCCTTCTCGGGCTTGAGGGTACGGTAATTGATGGTCTCCGGCTTCTTGACCTCACCGTGCGACCAGGAACGGATCTGGTCGGCGGAGGCAAGGGAGATCTTTACCGAGTCAAAATCAGTAGCTTCGAAATCTGCCACAGTCAACTACTCCTTATCAGTGGTCGTGGCGGCGACAGCCTCGGGTGCCTCGGCGGTCTCGGCATCCTCGGCCTCGACGTCGGCGTCAACGCCGGCAAGCGCAGCCAGGTCGTCGAGAGCGGAGGTCTCCTCGGCGGTCACAGGGGCGGAGGCGTCCTCATCGGCATCGTGCATGGGCTCGATGTCCAGCGCGAGGGAGCGGATCTCCTTGACGAGAACCTTGAAGGACTCGGGGATACCCGGGACCGGGACGTTCTCGCCCTTGACGATGGACTCGTAGGTCTTGACGCGGCCCACGGTATCGTCGGACTTGACGGTCAGGATCTCCTGCAGGACGTTGGAAGCACCGTACGCGTACAGTGCCCAAACTTCCATCTCGCCGAAGCGCTGGCCGCCGAACTGGGCCTTGCCGCCCAGAGGCTGCTGGGTAACCAGGCTGTAAGGGCCGGTCGAACGGGCGTGGATCTTGTCGTCGACCATGTGGCCGAGCTTGAGGATGTAGGACGTACCCACGGTAATGGGCTCGCGGAACTCCTCGCCGGTGCGGCCGTCGAACAGACGGGTCTTGCCGCGCTCGTCAAGCTGGGTGACGAACTCGGGACGCATGTGATCGCCAAAGGCAGCGGTGGCCTTGTTGAGCATGTTCTTGTTGGCGCGACGGATGACCTCGGCGATCTCGTCCTCCTTGGCGCCGTCGAAGACGGGCGTCGCGGTGAAGAACGGACCGGGGATGTACTTGTCGGAGTCGGCCTGCTCGGTATCCCAACCGCAGGCAGCAGCCCAGCCAAGGTGGCACTCGAGCAGCTGGCCGACGTTCATACGCGAAGGAACGCCCAGCGGGTTGAGGATAACGTCAATCGGGGTACCGTCAGCCATGTAGGGCATGTCCTCGACCGGCAGAACGTTACAGATAACACCCTTGTTGCCGTGGCGGCCGGCGATCTTATCGCCCTGCTGGATCTTACGACGCTGGGCGACGTAGACGCGCACCTGCTCGTTGACGCCGGGGGCCAGGTCGTCGCCGTTCTCGCGGCTAAAGCGGACGACGTCGATGACGCGGCCGTAAGCGCCGTGAGGCATCTTAAGGGAGGTGTCACGGACGTCGTGGGCCTTGGCACCGAAGATGGCGCGCAGCAGGCGCTCCTCGGCGGTCAGAGCGCTCTCGCCCTTGGGCGTGACCTTACCGACCAGGATGTCGCCAGGGCCGACCTCGGCGCCGATGCGGATGATGCCGTCCTCGTCGAGGTTGGCAAGCATGTCCTCGGAGAGGTTCGGGATCTCGCGGGTGATCTCCTCGGGGCCGAGCTTGGTGTCGCGGGCGTCGATCTCGTGACGGGTGATGTTGATGGTCGTCAGCAGGTCCTCGGCCACCAGGCGCTCGGACACGACGATACCGTCCTCGTAGTTAAAGCCTTCCCACGGCATATAGGCCACGGTGAGGTTCTGGCCCAGTGCGAGCTCGCCGTGATCGGTCGAAGGACCGTCGGCCAGAGGCTCGCCCTGCTCAACGGTGTCGCCGACGCGCACGAGCGGACGGTGGTTGATGCAGGTGGACTGGTTGGAGCGCTGGTACTTGGCCAGGTGATACTCGTCCATGCCGCCGGCATGCTTGACGATGATCTTGGCGGCGTCGGCAAAGATGACCTCGCCGGCGTTCTTGGCCAGGGTGACCTCGCCGGAGTCCAGAGCGGCGCGACGCTCCATGCCGGTACCGACATAGGGAGCGGCGGGGTGAACCAGCGGCACGGCCTGACGCTGCATGTTTGCGCCCATCAGCGTACGCTTGGCGTCGTCGTGCTCCAGGAACGGGATCAGCGTGGCTGCGACGGAGAGCATCTGACGCGGCGAGACGTCCATGTAGTCGACGTCCTCGACGGGCACGTCGGCGGGAGCGCCGAAGGAGCCGTCGAAGTCGCGGGTACGGGCGATCACGGTGTGCGGACGGACAAGCTTGCCCTCGGCATCGGTCGTGATGAACTCGTTGGTCTTGGGATCGAGCGGCGTGTTGGCCGGCGCGATGACGTGCTTCTCTTCCTCGTCAGCGGTCATCCAGTCGATCTGGTCGGTGGCAACGCCGTTCTCGACGCGACGGAACGGGGCCTCGATGAAGCCGTACTCGTTGACGCGGGCGTAGAGGGCGAGCGAGCCGATCAGGCCGATGTTGGGGCCTTCGGGGGTCTCGATCGGGCACATGCGGCTGTAGTGCGAGTTGTGAACGTCGCGGACGGCCGTCGGCACGTTGGTGCGGCGGCTGGAGCCGGACTTGTGGCCGGCAAGACCGCCAGGGCCGAGTGCGGACAGACGGCGCTTGTGGGTCAGACCGGTCAGGGGGTTCGCCTGGTCCATGAACTGCGAGAGCTGCGAGGAACCGAAGAACTCCTTGATGGAGGCCACGATCGGGCGGATGTTGATGAGCGACTGCGGGGTGATCTCGTCGATGTCCTGGGAGCTCATGCGCTCACGGACGACGCGCTCCATACGGCTCATGCCGATACGGAACTGGTTGGCGACGAGCTCGCCGACGGTGCGGATGCGGCGGTTGCCGAAGTGGTCGATGTCGTCGACCTTGAAGCCCTGCTCGCCGGCAGCGAGGGACAGCAGGTAGCGCAGCGTCGCGACGATATCCTCGTCGGTGAGCACCGTGACCTCTTCCTCGGTGGTGAGGTTGAGCTTCTTGTTGACCTTGTAACGACCGACGCGGGCCAGATCGTAGCGCTGCGGGTTAAAGAGCAGGCCCTCGAGCAGGCTGCGGGAAGCGTCCACGGTGGGAGGCTCGCCCGGGCGCAGGCGACGATAGATCTCGATGAGGGCGTCCTCGCGGGTGAGGGCGGTGTCGCGCTCCAGGGTGCGCTTGATCACATCGGAGTTGCCGAGCAGCTCGATGATGTCGTCGTTGGTGACGGCGATGCCAAGGGCGCGCAGGAACATCGTGGCGCTCTGCTTGCGCTTACGGTCGATGGAGACCATGAGCTGGTCGCGCTTGTCGACCTCAAACTCAAGCCAGGCACCGCGGGACGGGATGATCTGGGCCTTGTAGATCTGCTTGCCCGAATCCATCTCGGAGCTGTAGTACACGCCCGGGGAGCGGACGAGCTGCGAGACGACGATACGCTCGGTACCGTTGATGATGAAGGTGCCCTGATCGGTCATCATGGGGAAGTCGCCCATGAAGACGAGCTGCTCCTTGATCTCGCCGGTCTCCTTGTTGGTGAGACGGACGTCGGTCAGAAGCGGGGCCTGATAGGTCATGTCCTTCTCGCGGCACTCCTCGACGGTGTGCGCGGGGTCGCCGAACTGATGCTCGCCGAAGGTAACCTCGAGAACATGGTTCTGGCTCTGGATGGGGCTGGATTCCTTGAACGCCTCACGAAGGCCCTCGTCCTTAAAACGCTCAAAGGATTCCCTTTGAACAGAGATAAGGTTGGGGAGCTCCATGGCCTCCGGGATTTTCCCGAAGCTGACGCGCTTGCGCTCAGTGGCAGTGTATGCGTAGGTCACCAGGTTTTTCCTCCTTCACGGAAATGCTCGGTGGGTTGGCGAGGCATAGCTTCGCCAGTTATCGCAACCTAATAGTTTATCAGGTACCGACCGTTGAGCAAGAAAAGCCTTGACGCGATTGAGTTTTTGGAGTAGCAAAGTTTTTCGACAGAAAAGATGCAGGTAGATATAGGTGCATCGAACATCTGTTCATATATTTTCTGTGAACGAGACCGCCGGTGCGGGCCTCTGAACGGCAGAATGGCGGCGAGGGTTGGTCGGACGGAAATTACATCCCGTTTTGAGGCCTCAGACTGGGGCGCAGTTTCCGGTTGAGCACTGTTTGGGAAAGCGCATCCCACTTTAGGCCAATATTCCGGGTCGCAGTTTCCGCCAGCGGCTCAACCGGAAAATGCGACCCGTTTCTCGGCCGAATAATGGGACGCAGT
>CAKUCJ010000048.1 GCA_934643435.1 uncultured Collinsella sp. | reverse complement strand
AAGGAATCAGGCAGATGGCAATCAAGGTGTTCGCTGACGGTGCAAACCTCGAGGGCATGCTCGACATGTACGAGAACGGCAACGTTCAGGGCTTCACGACCAACCCGTCCCTTATGAAGAAGGGCGGCGTGACGGATTACCGCGCGTTTGCCAAGGAGGTCCTGGCCCACATCACCGATGTGTCCGTGTCGTTTGAGGTCTTTGCCGACGACGTCGAGACCATGGAGGTCGAGGCCCGCGAGATCGCTACCTGGGCCGACAACGTCTACGTCAAAATTCCGTGCGTGACCACCAAGGGCGAGTCCACCGCCGAGCTGGTCCGCAAGCTTTCGGCCGACGGCATCAAGGTCAACGTCACCACCATCTTTACGCCCGAGCAGGTCGACGAGATGGTCGAGGCGGTTGACGCCGAGACCCCGTCCATCATTTCGCTCTTTGCCGGCCGTATCGCCGATACCGGCGTCGACCCCATTCCGTTTATGACGGAGTCGGTCAAGAAGGCTGCCGTCAAGCCCAACTGCGAGGTCCTGTGGGCGTCCACGCGCGAGCTCATCAATATTTACCAGGCCGAGGCCTGCGGTTGCCAGATCATCACGGTGCCCAACAGCATCCTGGCCAAGCGCAAGAACATCGGTCGCGACCCGTACGAGGTCTCGCTCGACACCGTCCGCGGCTTTGCCAAGGATATCGCAGCACTCGGTTTCCATATCCTGCCGTAAGGCGAACACAGGTTACGCCGCGGGCTGTTCGCCCCGGCCTTTCCTTTCCCTATCGCTCACGCGCTTCGCGAGGGTCGCGCTAGGCAAAGGAAAGGCCGGGGCTGCCGACACGAGCTTGCCAGTAGGTTCTGAGCTGAATAAGACTTTGTTGGTGCCGCCTCTTTGATGGGGCGGCACCTTTTTGTCGCGGTATCTGCAAGTTTTTTCCATCAGGTGAGAAAAACTTGCAAGTTCAACGATGGGCGGCGGATTGCCCTTCTGCTATTTGCCCTGCACCATGGTGAGGGAGATCTTTTTGCGGTCGCGGTCGACCTTTTCGACCCATACCTTCACCGTGTCGCCGACGCGCACCACGTCGCTCGGGTGCTTGACGAAGCGGTTGGCGAGCTTGGAGATGTGCACGAGGCCGTCCTGGTGTACGCCCACGTCGACGAAGGCGCCAAAGTCGACGACGTTGCGCACCGTGCCCTTGAGCTCCATACCGGGCTCCAGGTCGTCGATGGAAAGCGCCGAGCGGCTAAAGACAACCTCGGGCGCGTCGTCACGCGGGTCGCGGCCGGGCTTTTTGAGCTCGTTAACGATGTCGATGAGCGTGAGGGTGCCGCAGTCCAGGTCGCTTGCCAGCGCCGAGATGCTGCCCAGGCGGCGCTCGATATCGGGCACGCCGCCGCGGCTGAGCTCGCTGGCCGCCACGCCGGCGCGCTCCAGGACGGACGTCGCCACCTCGTAGCTCTCGGGGTGGAC
Source organism: uncultured Collinsella sp. (assembly GCA_934643435.1). Taxonomy (GTDB): domain Bacteria; phylum Actinomycetota; class Coriobacteriia; order Coriobacteriales; family Coriobacteriaceae; genus Collinsella. The sequence continues at coordinate 6,776 of CAKUCJ010000048.1, read as the reverse complement.
GCTTGTGGCGTCGAGTGGGTTCTTGCCGCCGCTAATGCGCAGGAAGCCCGCGGCGTTGAGATATGCCTTGGGCCCCAGCTTGGGGACCTTCTTGAGCTGGCGGCGATCGGTAAAGGCGCCGTTTTCCTCGCGGTAGGCAACGATGTTCTTGGCCACGCTCGGCGTGATGCCCGACACGTAGCCCAGCAGGCTCGCGCTTGCGGTGTTGACGTCGACGCCCACTCGGTTGACGACGTCCTCCACCACGTGGCCTAGCGTGCGCGAAAGCTCGGCTTGGTCAAGGTCGTGCTGGTACTGGCCCACGCCGATGGACTGGGGTGGAATCTTGACGAGCTCTGCCAGCGGGTCCTGCAAGCGGCGGCCCAGGCTCATGGCGCCACGCACGGTGACGTCCAGGTCGGGATACTCCTGACTCGCAAGCTCGGAGGCGGAATACACCGACGCACCGGCCTCGTTCACGATGGTGTAGCGAAGGCCGGGCGCCTGCTCGGCAATGAACTCCGAGACGACTTCCTCGGTCTCACGGCTGGCGGTGCCGTTGCCGATGACGATGGTGTTGACGCCGTCCTTTTTGACGAGGCGGGCGAGCTCGCGCTTGGTGCCGGCGACGTCGTGGCGCGGCTTAGTGGGGTAGACCACGCCGTGGTCGAGCAGCTTGCCGGTCTCGTCCATGACGGCGACTTTGCAGCCGGTGCGGTAGCCCGGGTCGAGCGCGAGCACACGGGCGCCGCGGACGGGGCGGGCCGAGAGCAGGCCCTCGAGATTCTTGGCAAAGACATTGATGGCCTCGGTCTGGGCGCGGACGGTGAGCTTGGCGCGGGCCTCGCGCTCAAGCGAGGGGGCCATCAGACGCTTGTAGCCGTCGGCGATGGCGGCATCGAAGACCGGGGCGAAGACGCCCTGGCGGCGGGGCCAGCGGCTGCCGAGGCGCGCCGTGGCGGCAGCGCCGTCGACGTTCACGCGCACGCGGAGCTTGCCCTCGCGCTCGCCGCGGTCGATGGCCAGCACGCGGTGGTTGGGGATGCGGCGCAGCGGCTCGTCAAAGTTGTAGTAGGGCTCGTAGGGAGTCTTCTCAGCGGGGTCGGTTGCCTCGACGACGATATCGGCGGTGTTTTGCGTAAAGGCGCGCAGGTCGGCGACGTTCTCGGGGTCCTCGGCCACCGTCTCGGCCACGATGTCGGCCGCACCGGCGAGCGCCTTCTCGGGCGTGTCGAAGCCGGCGTCCTCGTTGACATAGGCCGCGGCGGTGTCGAGCGCACTGCCCTTGGCCGAGGCCTGCATGATGATCATGTTGGCGAGCGGCTCCAGGCCGGCCTCGCGGGCCTTCTGCGCGCGGGTCATGCGCTTTTTGCGGTAGGGCTTGTAGAGGTCCTCGACGCGCTGGAGCTGCGTGGCCTCGCGAATCTGCTGCTCGAGCTCGGGCGTGAGCTTGCCCTGGGCGTCGATGAGCAGGATGACATCGTCTTTACGCTGCTCAAGGTTGCGCAGGTAGGACAGGCGCTCGTCGAGTGCACGCAGGGCGACGTCGTCCATGCCGCCCGTGGCTTCCTTGCGGTAGCGCGAGATAAAGGGGATGGTGTTGCCCTCGTCGATGAGCTTGACGGCCGCCTCGACATTGGCGGCCTTAAGGTTGAGCTCGCGGGCGAGCTGGGCGATAAGATCCATGGGACTCCTTGCGTTTAAGGTGCGTTTGCAGCACAGAGCTACCAAGGATACCACCCGCCACTACGCCCAGGTAGTCATTTTGGGACGGGGCTCTTTTAGCTACCCCGGCTGATGAAGTGAACGGTTTGGCCGATTGACTGCCGGGGTAGCTAAAAGAGCCCCGTCCCAAAAAGACTACTCAAAAAGACTGTTTTTTAGGGCTGCGCCACGAAAACGGCCTATCTACTACGTTTGACCCGTATGGGTCGACCATACCTGGTTTTTCCGAAAATCGGCAAGCCGTCTACCTGCGGTTTTGATTTCGCGAAAATTGGCATGGTTGAGGGTAGTCGGCTAAACGTAGTAGATGGGCCCATTTCGTGGCGGACGATTCAAGCCGAGGCGCAAAATAGCCCCCGGGCCAAGAAAATCATAACCAACGTAGTTAAAAAGCCCCGCGGCAGGAGGCTGCTCGCGGGGCGAAGAAGAGGGGCTTATTTGTGGCGGGCCAAAGGGGCGTGGCGTAGGGTTTACCGCGCCACGCCCAAGCCCTTTACAGCTCGACGAGGTTGCCGGTCTCGGCGGCCTCCTTGATGGCGTTAAGCAGCGTGAGCGTCTTGACGTTGTCGGCGGGGGTCACGACGGGCTCGACCTCGCGGCGGACGACCTTCACAAAGTGCTTGAGCTGCATCTTGTGCGGCAGCGCCGGGTCCACGGCCGGGATCTCCATCTGCAGCGGCTTGTGCCAGTTAGAGGCGCCGTCGTAGGAGAACTGGTGCAGGCGGGGCAGCGACAGGGCGCCCTTGGTGCCGCCGATAAAGTAGGCGTCGGCGTCGAAGGGGCGGTACTGCGGATCCTCGCGAGCGGTGGCCTCCCAGTTCCAAGGGCTGGCGGTGGCGTCGGAGATGGTCATGCTCGCAAGCGCGCCATCGGCAAAACGGACGTTGACCACAGCGGAGTCCTCGGTCTCAAAACCGCGGGCGGCGCTGGATTGCATGCCCTGGACGGCAACGGGCTCGCCCAGCAGGTAGCGGAGCAGGTCGACGTCGTGCACCAGGTTGACCAGGATCGGGCCGGCACCCTTCTTGCGGCGCCACTCGACGTCGAAGTACTCGTCGTTCTTATAGATCATGTAGTGGAAGCTCGACACGGTGAGCTTGCCCAGCTCGCCGGACTCGATGATCTCCTTGGCCTTGTTGACGAAGGGGTTGTGGCGACGGTGCTGACCCACGAGCACGGGCACGCCGGCGGTCTCGGCCTCGGCGGCGAAGGCCTGGGCATCCTCGAGGTCGTTGGAGATCGGCTTTTCGACCAGCGGCACGATGTTGCGCTTGACGGCCTCGCGGGCAACGCCCAGGTGCAGGTCGTTGGGCGTGGCGATGATGACGGCCTCGGGCTTGACCTCGTCCATCATCTGGGCGGGATCGGTAAAGAACGGCACGCCGGCGGCCTCGGCCGTGGCGCGGGCGCCCTCAAAGGCGTCGGCGATGGCGACGAGCTCGGCCTCGGGCTCCTCGGTGACAAAGCGGATGTGGTTGCGGCCCATGGCGCCGGCGCCGATGACGGCAATGCGGACGGGGTTGAGCTCAGACATTTCGACTCCTTAATGGTGGTGGCGGTGGAATGCGGCAAGGGGGCGGCCCTTGCCGCATCAAGCAAAACTAAGCGGACTTCTTCTTGCTGTCGGAGACCATCATGTAGACGGTGAGCACGACGGCGATGGCGGCGATCACGATGGCGCCGTAGAAGGACTGCTGGTAGGCGGCGCTGCCGGCTTCGGCGTGATACAGCACGGCGGTGATGGGCTGGCTGATCCAGGTGGAAGCGGCGTAGCCCAGGAACATGATGCCGTAGTTGACGCCGATGTTGCTGGTGCCGAAGGCGCCACCGGTGAGCGGCGGGTAGATGACGAGCAGGGCGCCAAAGCTAAAGCCGAGCAGGGCGAGCGCCACGAAGAACATGCTCTGCGTAAAGCTCATCGACATGATGACGAGCGCGACGATGGTGACGACAAGGCTGATGAGCAGCGACTTGTAGGCGCCGATCTTGTCGATGATCTGGCCAAAGGACAGGCGGCCGACCAGGTTGGCGCAGGTGTTGACGGAGACGACCACACCGCCGAGGGCGACGGCTGCGGCGCTCGTGGGGTCGGCGAAGAGCTGGACGGCGGCGATGGAGGCAACCTTGCCGACGAGCAGGGTGCCGGCGGTGGCGGCGAAGGCGAAGGTGATGATGAGGACCCAGAAGCGCGGGGTCTTGACCATCTCGCCCGGGGTGAGGTCGCCGAAGGTGCCGGCGTGCGCGCCACCCTTTGGGGCCTCGAAGCCCTCGGGCAGCCAACCGGCCTCGGGAGCCTTCAGGAACAGGGCGGAGGCGGCGATCATCACAAAGAAGATGACGCCGAGTGCCTTAAGGGCGCCAAAGATGCCAAGGCTCGGGATGAGCAGCGAGGCGAGCACCGGGGACAGCACGGCGGGGCCGGCGGTCGAGGCGGCCAGGGTGATGCCGGAGGCGAGGCCCTTCTTGTCGATGAACCACTTCTGACCCGTGGTGAGCGCCGGGTTGTAGCCCAGGCCGTTGCCGACGGCGGCGACGAGCGAGAACCACAGGTAGAACTGCCACGGCTCGGTGACGGTGCCGGACATGAACCAGCCCACGCCGTAGCACACGGCGGCGGCGATCACGACGTTGCGGGGGCCGATCTTATCGGAGATGCGGCCGGCGAAGATGCCCGTAACGGCCATGATGGTCTGAAAGACCGGGAAAGCCCAGGTAAGGGCGCTGGACCACTCGGGGTAGACGGCGAGCAGGTTCTTGCTCACGACGGAATACAGCGCGATGGAGCTGATGAAGAACATGGTGACGCACGCGGCGGAAAGCACGACGGCGCGACCCTTGTTGGAGTTGGTGGAAGCCATTGGACTCTTTCTAATCGATGCGGGGAGGGGAGGGGTTTGCCCCATGCCCCTCTCTACCGGGCTGGTTTACTGGTCGGTCGGCTTAGCGACGCCGGACTCATCGGACCAGAGCTCGACACCCTTGTTCTTAAGGTAGTTGTCGGCGTATGCGCGACGGCCGCCGGGCTTGGCGGTGAGGTCGCCCATCATGTTGGAGAAACCGCCATCGACCTTGATGGCGTCGCCGGTGGTAAAGTCCGAGCGCTTGGACGCCAGGAACATGACGGCGTTGGCGATATCGCTGACCTCGCCGATGCGGCGCGTGGCGATCAGGCGGCTGCGGCTCTTCTCGACCTCGGGGTCGGCGTAGAAGTTGGCCGACATGGGGGTCTTGACGAAGCAGGGCTCGACGCAGTTGGAGCGCACGCCATACGGGCCCCACTCGGCGGCAAGCATCTTGGACATCATGTTGACGCCGGCCTTGGTGGAGCTGTACACGCCCGAGAACGTCTCGGGGGAGTGGCTGGCGACGGTGGAGATGTGCACCAGACGGCCCTGGCCGGCCTTGATCATCTCGCGACCAAAGCGCTGCGAGGTGATGAAGTAGCCGGTGAGGTTGACGTTGAGCACCTGCTCCCAGTCGCTCAGCGGCAGGTCCTCCATAGCGGCGAAGCGCAGGATGCCGGCGGTGTTGACGAGGACGTCGACGCGGCCGAAGTTGGCGATGGTGGCGTCGACGGCGGCCTGAACCTCGGCCTCGTCGGTGGCGTTCATCTTGTAGCCCTCGGCGTGGATGCCAAACTCGGCAGCGAGGTCGGCGGCAGCGGCCTTGACCTTCTCCTCATCCAGGTCGAGCATGACGACGTTGGCGCCATTGCGGGCGAACTCGCGGCAGATCTCGGCGCCCATACCGCCGAGTGCGCCAGTCACGGCGCAGACATCGCCCTCGAGCTTAAGCCAATTGCTCATAGGAACTTCCCTTCTTGTGCCTCCCGGTGGGTCGCTCCCATTAACCGACCCACGTGGTTTTCGCTGGTTATCGTATGCTTTGCGTTTGCGCAGGTGAATTGCATATTTGTTAGAATGGCGTTAACCGTAGGTTTACACCATGTGCCACAGTTTGCCTGTGCTGAGCGCGTGACCTGCGAAAACGACCCCCTGCGGCACCGTGTGGCCGTACGTGCGAAAACGGAGAGATGACGTGTACGATCGACGACTTGAGGCTATTTCGGCCGCCGCGGAGCTGGGAAGTTTCTCGCGCGCCGCGGCAAAATTGCGCGTGTCGACCCCGGCGCTCATCAAACAGGTATCGGGGTTCGAGGCCGAGTTTGGCATCACGCTGTTCGAGCGCTCGCATTCGGGCGTCAAGGTGACGCCGGCGGGCGCGCTATTAGTGGACGACGCGCGCTCGATCATGCGCCAGTCCGAGGATGCCCTGCGCCGTGCCCGACGCGCGGCGGGCGATGGCGGTGCGGTGCGCCTGGGCGTGTCGATGATGTGCCCGGGCCGTCAGACGCTTTCGATGTGGACGGGCGTGCACGAGCTGGAGCCGTCGCTGCGTTTTGAGATCGTGCCGGTGAGCGACCTCTACGACGAGCGCGAGACCGTCATGCGCAGCTTGGGCCGCGAGGTCGATGTGGTGCAGTCGAGTTTTTCGACCCCGCGCTGGGGCGATGCGTGCCAAAAGCTCCTTATCGTCAACGTGCCGTTTTATATCGATGTGCCGCGCACGAGCCCGCTTGCGCGCAAGAGCCGTATCACGGTTGCCGACCTGGAGGGCATGCGCCTGCGCGTGCTGCGCCACGGCAACGACGCCATGGACAGTCTGCGCATCGACCTTTTGGCCGACGGCGGTGTGGACGTCATCGACGTGGACAGCTTCGACTTCGCACTCTTTAACGAGGCCGAGGAAAAGGGCGACGCGGTGCTTACCTGCGGCGCGTGGTCGGGCGTGCACCCTGCCTTTGTGGGCGTGCCGTTCCTATGCGGCCGCGAGGTGCCGGTCTACCTGCACTACCCGCTCGAGCCCACCCTCCAAGTCCAAAAATTCGTCAACGCCATGGCACAGCTTCTCAAGTAGCTCATTTGGGATGGGGCTTTTTGACTACTTTTGCCGCCCTTACAAAACGAGGCCCTGGCCAAACGGCCAGGGCCTCGCAAACTTTTATTCCGTTCTAAATGATGGGCTGATCGCACGCAGGAGGGCGCCCCGGGGGCGGCGGGGTATTTCCTCCG
>CAKUCJ010000047.1 GCA_934643435.1 uncultured Collinsella sp. | reverse complement strand
GGGTGGCTGAGCCCGATGGAGTACCGCAGGAAGCTTGGATACGCCTAGGCGCGGTCCAGGAAATCGTCCGCACCCCCATGGCACCGCTGGAGCCGCTAAACAGTCCGTATTTCACCGCAGCTTATGAGGGACGAAGGGGTTTTACAGGTTGGCGATGATTGCCTGAGCGACCTCGTCGTACTGAGCCGGCTCGAGCGTGACGCGACCGGGGTTCATGGCAAACACGTCGCCAAACTCAAACGGGTCGTCCTTGTACTTGGGGACGATATGCACATGCAGATGATGCATGGTGTCGCCATAAGCACCAAAGTTGATCTTGTCGGGGTTGAACGCCTTGTGCAGCGCGGCTGCGACGTGACGTACATCGGCCATAAAGGCGGCGGCGTCCTCCTCGGACATACAGGAGATGTCATCGACATGCTGCTTAGAGGCCACGATGACGCGACCCTTGTGGCTCTGCTCCTTAAACAAGATGAGCTTGCTGGCGGGCAGGTCGAGCATGGGAATGCCAAAGGCATCGACGAGCGTGTTGTCGGTCCCGCACATGCAGTACAAGCAATCGGTGTGCTGTTCCATGATGGTCCTTTCGGTTTGGATAGTGTTGCAGCCGCCCTTGATCGGGCACAGCCTTCTTTTTGCACCACTTAAAGACGGGTAGACTCCGTACTCATTCAACCATTACGAAATCGGTTTCGAATACGTTATGGATATCATACAACGAATGAGTTGTTGCTATTAGGTGAACGTTCACCTTTTCTTTTGAAATTATATTTGCAAATGTTCACGAATGAGTATACTAGGCAGCAACGAAACCGATTTCGTTATGCGTGCGCATCAAGATGCTAAGACGCACCCACCATCTTGGCATCTTGATGCGCACGCAGCCTCTTTGCTTTCCTCCCGCCTTGCCAAGCCCTTCAGTCCCATTCCGGCAACGCAAGGCATTCCCACATGGCTGACCAGGGGCCGGCTCTTCTGCTTGCTAAAAGCAGTGCCTCCGATAACCCTCTTCGCGCCGGCCCAGGTCAGCCTAACTCCTTACAACCGAAAGGATGGGCAGCAACATGCGACCGCTCATTGTAATGAATGGCGAGAACATCGATTGGTGCCACACCGCGATCAGGATGCTCATGTACTTGGTCGGCGTTGCTATTTTGGCCCTTGGAATGAGCCTCCAGACGGCATCGGGCCTTGGTGTGGCCGCCCTCACCTGTTTTGCCACGACCCTGTCCATGCTCACTGGCAAGACGCTCGGTTTTTGGATCACTGCGACCTACGTCGCTTACATTGCGGCCCAATTGGCTATTCTTCGTCGTGAGTTCCAGCCGCGTATTCTGCTTGAGCTCTTTTTCTCTACGCTCATCGGCGGCTTCACCGACTTCTTTATGGCAGTCAACCCGCTGCACCCCACCGCACTTCCCGCACAGGTTGCGACTATGTTGCTTTCGCTTGCCGTCACGGCATTTGGCGTAAGCCTGGTCGTCAACATGGGCGTCGTGCCCAACGCGCCGGATGGCCTGGTGCAGGTAATTGCCGAAAAGCTCAAGCGTCGCTTTGGCGACGTCAAGGTCGTATTCGACTGCTCGCACGTCGCCGCATCCCTCGCCCTATCGCTCGTGCTCATGCACAACTTGGGCGGCTTTGGCGTAACCACCGCCATCTCTGCGTTGTTCCTGGGCCACGTCATCAACGTTGCCAACAAGTTGTTCGCAAAGCGCTTTATACACATGGCATTTGGGGAATAGCGCAGTCGCAAGGCTCTCCCAAGCGCCGCTATACGTTGCTATATCTCGCTATACTTTGCTATATCTTGCTATACTTTGCTATATCTTGCTATAACTTAAGCAGAGGTGGCTCATATGCAGACAAATCCGTTTAAACCTACAGCAGGTAAAACGCCTCCCATGATTATCGGCCGCGAGGATGTACTCGAGGAGTTCAACGAGGGCCTCATCAATGGGCCTGGTGCCCCGGGGCGTCTGATGCGCATTGCCGGCGTCCGCGGAACGGGCAAGACGGTCCTCCTTGATGAGTGCGCGCGCCTTGCTCAAGATCGCGGTTGGACCGTTATTAAGGAAGTCGCAACCGAAGGGCTCTGCCAGCGCATTCTTGAACAGCTCCAGCCCAAGGTTCAAGCCAAACACGCTAAATTCGAACCCGCTGTCGCCGGCATATCTCTCGGTAGCATAGACATCGAACGAATTGGCCCTTCTTTGCGCGACGCGATAAGGCAGACAATATCCAAAAATGGCAACGGCCTGCTTATCACCCTCGATGAGGTCCAAGATGCCGAACTCGACGAGGTCCGAACGCTCTCCATTGCAATTCAACAGATTATCGGCGAAGACCTTGATATTGCCTTCGTTTTTGCAGGACTACCCTCGATGATCGAAAGCGTCATCAACGGCAAAACACTCACGTTTTTACGTCGCGCGCTCCCCTTTGATCTCAAGGCAGTAGCTGTTACCGAGGTGACGTACTCCCTCGAAGAGACCATCGAAACATCCGGTATGGAGCTCAAGCCCGGCATCGCCAGCCAACTTGCCGAGGCAACGCAAGGCTATCCTTTTATGATTCAGCTCGTTGGATACTATGCATGGCAGCTAGCGAGACGCGCGCATACGACGATTATTGGAGAAGAAGAGGCCGAGCGTGGCATTGCGACGGCACGCGAACGCTTCTGCGCCATGGTGATTGAGCCCGCGCTGCAGTGCATTCCGCCCACATGTATCGCCTATCTGTTGAGCATGGCATCGTTGGGGCAAACATGTTCGACCAGCATGGTGGCCGACGACCTAAACAAAACGCCTCAGCAGGTGAGCTCCATCCGCAGCCGCTTGCTCAGAGAATCGATTATTGAGGCACCCTCTTACGGTAAGGTGTCGTTCGCCATCCCCTACATGCGCGACTATCTCAACGATCATAAAGCCGAACTGGAGGCTGAGCTGTAGAGAAGCCCCAGCCCAAAAGACGAAAATCGTTTGCATACGGTTTTAAACTAGACGCAAACGGTTTTCGTCTGATTTGCGTACGGAAATGCAACGCAAATCACGCTTTCGTACGGCCAAAAGTCAGACGCAAATGCTTATCGTCCGGCAATGCGTCCTCAACCCAAACGAAAAAGGCCCCGAGCTCGTATGAACTCGGGGCCTTTTGCCGCGCATCTATGAGAGGAGAATTCGATGCGCCCGGGCGCTACTCCATGTAGCCACCCTGGATGGCGGAAACTGCATGCTCGGTAAAGAACTTGAGCGTGCCGGAGGTATAGCGGTTAGCCTTGGGCTTCCAAGCGGCGCGACGCTCGGCCAGGACGGTGTCGACCTCGGCCGGCTCCATCTCCTTGCCGGCGATGCCCACGATGGACAGCGAACGCTCGGGGATGTTGATCTGGATGAGGTCGCCCTCCTCGATCAGGGCAATCGGGCCACCCACGGCAGCCTCGGGCGAAACGTGGCCGATAGCCGGGCCCTTGGAGGCGCCGGAGAAGCGACCGTCGGTGATCAGGGCGATGCTCGCGCCCAGCTCGGGGTCACTGGCGATGGCCTCGGTGGTGTAGAACATCTCGGGCATGCCAGAACCCTTGGGGCCCTCGTAGCGAATGATGACGGCGTCGCCGGGCTTGACCTCGTGCGTCAGGACGGCGTGGATGGCGTCCTCCTCGCAATCGAACGGACGAGCCTTAAGCGTAGCCTGGAACATCTCGCGCGGAACGACAGTGTGCTTGACGACCGCACCCTCGGGGGCAAGGTTGCCGTGGAGGATGGCGATGGAGCCGTCGGTGCCGAAGGCCTGGTCGAACGGGCGAATGATGTCCTCGCGCTTGAGGTTCCACTTCTCCAGGTAGCGGCCGCACTTCTCGTAGTAACCGTTGTTCTTGAGGTCCTCGAGATTCTCGCCGAGGGTCTTGCCCGTGACGGTCATAACGTTAAGGTGGAGCATCGACTTGATCTCCTCCATGATGCGCGGCACGCCGCCCGCATAGTAGAAGAACTGCGCCGGCCACTCGCCTGCGGGACGAACGTTGAGCAGGTAGTGGGCACCACGGTGCAGACGGTCGAAGTCGTCGGCAGACATCTCGATACCAAACTCGCGGGCGATCGCAGGGATGTGCAGCAGCGAGTTGGTGGAGCCGGAGATGGCGCCGTGGACCATGATGAGGTTCTCGAAGGACTCCTTGGTCACGATATCGCGCGGGCACAGGTTGTGCTCGGAGAGCCACACGGACTGACGGCCGGCCTCGCGGGCGAACTCACGCAGGTCGGAGCTGGTGGCGGGCAGCAGCGCCGTGCCGGGGAGCATAAGGCCCAGGGCCTCGGCGGTAACCTGCATGGTCGAGGCGGTACCCATAAAGGAGCAGGCGCCGCAGCTGGGACAGGCGTTATGCTTGGCAAACTCGAGTTCCTCGCGGGAGATCTCGCCGCGCTCGTAACGGGCGGAGATAGCGCCGAGCTGCTCCAGAGTCAGCAGGTCGGGACCGGCATCCATGACGCCGCCGGTGACGACGATAGAGGGAATGTTGACGCGGCCCATGGCCATGAGGTTCGCAGGCAGGCCCTTATCGCAGCTGGCGACAAAGACGCCGGCGTCGAACGGGGTAGCCTTGGCGTGAATCTCAATCATGTTGGCGATCATGTCGCGGCTAGGCAGCGAGTAGTTGATGCCGTCGTGGCCCTGGGCTTCGCCGTCGCAGATATCGGTGCAGAAGTAACGAGCGCCGTGGCCACCAGCCTCAGCGACACCGGCGCGAACCTCCTCGACGAGCTCGAACAGGCCGGCGGAACCGGGATGCGAATCGCCAAAGGTCGACTCGATGATGACCTGCGGCTTGTCCAGGTCCTCGATGGTCCAGCCAGAGCCCAGACGCAGCGGGTCCATCTCGGGGCTGATGGTACGGAACTTGCCGGAACGCGGCTGCAGCTTGGCAACCAGCTCGGCGGCCTCCTGCTGAATCTGTGCCTTGGTCTTCTCATCCATGGTGTACTCCTTTGGTTTAAGGCTTGCTTGGTTTGGTATCGATTGATGTGACGTGCTGATGTAAAGCGCTGGCTTGCGATTAGGCGAAGAACGAGATCACCAGGGCGCAGGCGAGGCCCGAAAGACCGATGATCGTCTCCATGATGGTCCAGGACTTGAGGGTGGTCTTCTCGTCGATCTCCAAAAACGACGAGCACATCCAGAAGCCGGCATCGTTGACGTGCGAAAGAGCCGTGGCACCGCCGCAGATGGCAAGGCAGATGGCGGCGCGCATGAGCACCGAGGCGCCGGCGACCGCGGGCATGGCGGCCATGATGCCCGACGCCATGGTCATCGAAACGATGGAGCTGCCGACCGAAGCGCGGACGAGCGCGGCGATGAGGAAGCCAACGACGACGAGCGGAAGCGGGCAGCTCTCGAGCACGGGGCCGATGACCTGGCCCAGACCGCAGTCCTGAAGCATCCAGCGGATGACGCCTCCGCAGGCGATGACCAGCAAGATCATGCCGACGGGCTTGAGCGAACGGTCGAGCAGGGCCTTGAGCTCGGCGCCGGTGTAGCCGCGGCGAGCGCCCAGCAGGTACATGGCGACAAGCGTGGCGATGGTGAGCGCGACGAACGGCTTGCCCAGAAAGGCGAGGATCGAGGCGACCTGCTCGGGCATGGGAATGTACGAGGACAGCGTGCCCAGCAGAATCAGGCAAAGCGGCGTGAGCACGATCGCGAGCACCATGCCAAAGGAGGGAAGCTCCTTGTCGTCGCTCGCGCCCTCGGCGGAGGTGAAGTGCTCGGGGACGTCCGTGAAGATGCGGCCACCCACGTTGCGGCCCCAGACGACACCGGCGACAGCCATGGCGATAAAGGCGGTGGGGATGCCGACGAGAATCATGGTGCCCAGGTCGACGCCGAGCGTACCGGCGACGAGAACCGAACCGGCCGAAGGCGGCACGAACGCATAGCCGGCCGCCAGTCCCGCGAGCAGGGCGATGCCATAGTAGAGGGTCGACTTTTTGGTCTGCGATGCCACGCTAAACGCGAGCGGGATCAAAACGACCACGCCAGCCTCGAAGAATACCGTGGTGCCGATGACCAGGCCGGTGATGCCCAGCGCCCAACTGGAGTGACCCTGGCCAAAGGTGTCGATGAAGGTCTGGGCGATCTTCTTGGCGCCGCCGCTCTCCTCCAGGATCTGGCCGAACATCGAGCCCAAGCCAATGAGCAGTGCGATGTTTTGCAGCGTGGTGCCCACGCCCTTGGTGACGGTATCGGCCACCAGGTCGAGCGGCATACCGGCACCAATGCCGATCGCGAGCGCCGAAACCATCATCGACAGCACGGGATGCAGCTTGAACTTAATGATGAGCGCAAGCAGCAGCGCGATGCCCACGATGGCGGCGATGACGAGCCTGGTGGGGTCTGCCATAAACGTTGGGTCTGACATCTTTCCTCCAATTCATCAGACCTTTTGAATTCGCCTACGACTATAGCGGTTTTCAAATAGGTCTGATGTTTCAAAGAGAAACTTTTTCGAAATACATCTGATGTATTTTCGCGAACGGTCGGTATTTGACGGTGAACGGTAGATATTGTTCGTCGATCGTGGGAGCAGCGACCTGCACCCCATCGTTGATGGGCTAGAATAGCTCTGATGAATTCTTAGACATGAGGTGAAACGTGGCACGAGCCGAGTCGGGACTCCCCGAGCAGATTGCTGATAAAATCATTCAACTGATCCTGGACGAGAACCTTGGACAGGGCGATCGCTTGCCCAAGGAAGCCGTGCTGGTTGAGCGCCTAGGAGCCGGTCGGAGCACCGTTCGCGAGGCCATGAAGTTGCTGCAATCGCGCAACATTGTGCGCATTAAGCAGGGGTCGGGCACGTACGTAGCGTCCAACCCCGGCGTTGCCGAGGACCCGTTGGGCTTTACCTTTATCGATGACAAGCAGCGTCTGGCGCGCGACCTGCTCGAGGTGCGCTTTATGATTGAGCCACAGATGGCAAGCATGGCGGCCGAGCACGCAACCGACGATCAAATTGTCTGCATTAAAGAACTCTGCGACGAGTCCGAGCGCTTGGCCGCCCTTGGCAAAGACTATTCTGCCGCCGACACCGCATTCCATAATGCCATTGCCGAGAGCTGCGGAAACCTTGTCGTCCCCCGTCTGATGGGCGTGCTCAAGGCCTCCGTTCCCTTATTTATCGATGTGACCGGCAAACAGCTCGTCGAGGAAACCATCCGCACCCACCGCGGCGTGGCCGACGCCATCGCCGCACGCAACCCCACCGCCGCGCACGACGCGATGTATCTGCACCTGGTCTACAACCGCAACATGATCGCGGAAGGCGCACAGGCGAAAAGTGAGTAGGGGGCATCGCAACAACTAATTTCAACCGTTCACCTTTTAGAAGTGAACGTTCACCTATTTTTAGAAGAATAGGGGCGTTAATTCCTTCACTTCTCCTATACTGAGCTTGTATTAGAAGCAAGACTTATATAGATAAACGTTTCTTTTGAAAGGACCGGTATGTCTAACCTTATGGACAGCTTCCGCCTGGATGGCAAGGTCGCTCTGGTGACCGGCGCCACCTATGGCATCGGCATGGCCATGGCCGAGGCGCTCGGCGAGGCCGGCGCCAAGATCGCCTTTAACGCACGTCACGCCGACAAGGTCGCCGAGGCCGAGAAACACTACCGCGAGCTGGGCTTTGAGGCTCACGGCTACGTGGCCGACGTCACCGACGAGGCCGTCGTCGCCGAGCTCGTCGCCAAGATCGAGGCCGATTTTGGCACCACGCCCGACATTCTGGTCAACAACGCCGGTGTTATCCAGCGCACCCCCATGCTCGACATGAGTGCCGAGGACTTCCGTCGCGTCGTCGACATCGACCTTAACGCCCCGTTCATCGTCTCCAAGGCCTGCCTGCCCGGCATGATCGCCAAGGGTCACGGCAAGATCATCAACATCTGCTCGATGATGAGCGAGCTTGGCCGCGAGACCATCGCCGGCTACGCCGCCGCTAAGGGTGGCCTGAAGATGCTCACCAAGAACATCTGCTCCGAGTTTGGAGAGGCCAACATCCAGTGCAACGGCATTGGGCCTGGTTATATCGCCACGCCGCAGACCGCGCCGCTGCGCGAGACGCAGCCCGATGGCAGCCGTCACCCGTTTGACCAGTTCATCATCGCCAAGACCCCGGCCGCCCGTTGGGGCACGCCCGAGGACCTGAAGGGCCCCGCCGTGTTCCTGGCCTCCGATGCCTCGAACTTCGTCAACGGCCACATCCTCTACGTCGACGGCGG
>CAKUCJ010000046.1 GCA_934643435.1 uncultured Collinsella sp. | reverse complement strand
GCCGATATCCCCGTCTGGCACTGGCACGGCGATGTCTCGCAGTCGCACAAGGCAAAGCTCATCAAAAAGCCGAGCGGCATCTTACAGATTACGCCCGAATCACTCGAGGCACTCCTGATCCACAAGCACATGGCAATCCCGCGCATGTTTTGCGACCTGCGCTATGTCGTCATCGACGAGGTCCACTCGCTCATGCGCGGCGACCGCGGTGGGCAGACGCTCTGCCTTATCGAGCGCCTTTCGCGCATGGCAGGCGTGCAGCCCCGGAGAATCGGCCTTTCGGCCACCATCGGAGACCCCGAGCGCACGGGCGCCTTCCTCTCACAGGGAACGGGACGCGACTGCGTCATCCCCCGCTTTGAGGAACCGCGCCGCGTGTGGCGTATCTCCATGGAGCACTTCTACAACTCGGGCCCCCAGGCGCAGCAACGAGGATTTATGAGCGCAGGTCCGCAGGAAGCTGAGGTGCTCGCATGCGAGCGCATTGAGGCAGCACCACCCGCGGCACTGCCCGCCGGCACCCAAGACATGCGCCACAGCGGACAGCTCACGCAGGAGGAGCGCCACCAGCGTCGCGAGCGGGCGCGGGGCAAGGCCGCCCCTAAGGACCGTCGCACTTCCTCGGCCCCCGAGGGAGAAGTCGACATCCCGCGAGCGACCGAGCAGGCGCTGCTCAACCCCACCGATACCGCACCCGACAACGCCGATCCCGGCATGGGCTATATCTTTGAACATACCCGAGGCCGCAAGTGCCTGGTCTTTGCCAACTCGCGCGAGGAGGCCGAGGCCGTGTGCTCCATGCTGCGCAGTTACTGCGAATATCGACACGAGCCCGACCGCTTCCTCATCCACCACGGGAACCTTTCGGCATCGCTACGCGAGACCGCCGAGGAGCTCATGCGCGACGAGGAACAGGCGCAGACAACCGTCACCACCTCCACGTTGGAGCTCGGCATTGATATCGGCCGCCTGGAGCGCGCGTTCCAGATTGACGCACCGTTTACCGTCAGTTCCTTCTTGCAACGCATGGGGCGTACAGGCCGCCGCGATCTTCCGCCCGAGATGTGGTTCGTCATGCGCGAGGAGGAGCCCGAGCCGCGCACGATGATGCCCGAGACCATTCCTTGGAAGCTTCTACAGGGCATCGCACTCGTACAACTCTATCGCGAGGAAAAGTGGGTCGAGCCGCCCGAGCTCGATCGACTCCCCTACAGCTTGCTCTATCACCAGACCATGTCGACGCTCGCCAGCACCGGCGAGCTCACACCGGCCGAGCTTGCCCAGCGCGTGCTCACGCTCAGCTATTTCCACCGCGTCTCCGCCGATGACTACCGCATGCTGCTGCGCCACCTCATTAAGATCGACCACATCCAGGTCACCGAAGGCGGCGGGCTCATCGTGGGCCTCGCGGGCGAGCGCATCATCAACAACTTTAAGTTCTACGCCGTGTTCCAGGAGAACGAGGAGTTTACCGTCCGCAGCGAATCGGCCGAGCTGGGCACGATCGTCAACCCGCCACCACCTGGCGAGCGCATCGCCATCGCAGGCCATTGCTGGATCGTCGAGGAAGTTGACTGGAAGCGTCACACCGTCTTTGCCACACAGGTCAAGGGCCGTGTACCGGCCTACTTTGGCGACTGTCCCGGAGACATCAACACGCATGTACTCGAGCGCATGCGCAAGGCGCTCAACGAGCACGCAGCGTATCCGTACCTTATGGGAAACGCACGGGCCCGCTTGGCGCAGGCTCGTCATACCGCCGAGATTTCGGGTGCGGGAACCAAGCCGCTCATCAACCTAGGCGGTGACACCTGGGTGCTCTTCCCGTGGCTGGGCAGTTATGCCTTCCTGGCGCTCGAACGCATGCTCAAGATTAAATGCGCCGCGGAGCTGGGCCTTCGCGGGCTCGATCCATCGCGTCCGTACTTTATGCAGTTTAAGATGAAGGCCGACGAGGAAACGTTCTTTGAGGTGCTCGCTGCCGAGGCCGAGAAGGACTTCGACCCTATCGAGCTCGTCTACCCCGGCGAGGTACCTTACTTCGATCGTTACGACGAGTACGTTCCCGAGGAACTCGTTCGCAAAGGCTTTGCCGAAGGCGTCCTTGACATCCAAGGCATGAAGCAACGCGTCCTCGGCTGGCGCAACCACGCCTAAGACCAGTCTTTTTGGGACGGGGCTCAATGAGCTAGTCGTGGAGCGGAAAGCCGAGGAAGTCGGTGTCGAAGGGCACGGCTTCGGTGAAAGCGTAGCCACCGTCGCTGGCGATGAGCAGGTAGTTTTCCTCGCCGCCGAACTCCGCGTCGCCGCAAGGCACCACCCAAGCGCGATCGAACACCTCGAGCGCCGTAGCAACGCAATCGCGCAGGAACGTGACATCACTTCCCTCGTTCGCGCTCACGATGTTGGCCACGTAGATGCCACCAGTATTCAGGCTGCCCCGCACCAGACGCAGCGCCTCAACGGTTGCCAGCTCGCGCACGGGCTCGGCACCGCCAAAGCAATCGCTCACGACCACGTCGTAGCGACGATGCCCCACGCTCGTCACACCCAGGTACGAGCGCGCCTCGGCGGTAATCACCCGAAGGCGATCGCCAACCGTACGTTCCAGCTCGTCCAAGTAGAACCAACGACGCGCCAGACGCGTAATCTCGGCATCGTACTCAATGACGTCCATGCGCAAGCCCTCATGCGACATCAGCGCATACTTGGGATAGGCAAACCCGCCACCGCCCAGCATGAGCATACGGTCGATACCATGCCCGCAAGCATCACGCATTGCGTCCTCGGCCTCAAACACAT
Organism: uncultured Collinsella sp.; assembly: GCA_934643435.1. GTDB lineage: Bacteria > Actinomycetota > Coriobacteriia > Coriobacteriales > Coriobacteriaceae > Collinsella. Next base: position 5,588 of record CAKUCJ010000046.1, on the reverse strand, counting down.
CGTCAAATGCGCGATAGTACGCAAAGACCGGCTCCGCCCAACGCTCGCCAACGTAGCTCGCACTTTGGTAGACGCCGCCCTGTACGAGCACACGGACCTCGTCACCGCTCTCGTCGTGCAAGCGTTTCACACGCGCCAACCCATTGCGGGTTCGCGCAACCTGCAGACAGGCAGCACGAACAGCGACGGCAGCCGCACCGAGCGCCGCAGCTCCCAGGGCAACGCCGGCAACGACGCCGGCGGAAACACTCGGCTTGTTCATCTAGAGCTCCTTTTGCAGATAGAGGCTATGGTCGTAAAAACCAAGGTGGCGATAGTACTCACGCGTGCCAATCGCGCTAATCACATTGATGCGCGTATAGCCCGCATCCCGAGCAATCTGGCATGCACGCTCCACGAGCGAACGCCCCAAACCGTGATGCTGAGCCGCCTGGCCCTGATCACCCACACGCGCCGCCATGCCATACACGTGCACCTCGCGAATCATCGCCTCGTCCGGCAACGTCGGCAGCTCGTCCGCATGCGCGGCAACAAACGCGCGATCGGGCAGCGACAAGCGCAAAAAGCCGGCGATCTTGCCCTCGGGCGTCACCCACTGCAAAAAACGTTCGCTCGTCACCGGCGTCTCGTAAGCAACCTCATCAAGAGAGAGTTCATGCAAATCGGCGCCCGCGGTGCTGATCTCGCGATAGCGGATCTCACGCACCTTTGTACCCTCGCCGCGGGCCGCCAAGCGATTCTCGACGAGTTGACGCAGGTTAGGCTTCTTATTGCCCACCATGATGTCGTCGGAGCTAAAGTCGCGAATCATACGGCTGATACGGCAAAACGCCGGCGTCACCACAATGTCGTCGGCCAGCACGTCGAGCAGTTCCTCCTCGGTATAGGGGCGCCACTCGCCACGCTCGTAACAGCCCACCAGACGCGAACCCTCAATGAGCGCGCACGGGTAGACCTTGACCTCGTCGGGCATAAAGGCGCCCTCGGTCATAAAGCGCTCGTAGTCGAGCTTGTCCCCCTCGGGTGTGGCGCCCAGCAAGTTGAGCATAAAGTGCGCGTGGATCTTAAAGCCAAACAGCCTTGCAAGCGAAAACGCACGCTCAATCTGAGCCACCGTAATGCGACGCTCGTTAATGTCGAGCAAGTGCTGGTCGAGACTCTGAATACCCATCTGGATCTTGGTGCAGCCCAGACGGCGAATGAGCGTAAGCGCCTGCGGCGTCACGGCATCGGGGCGGGTCTCGATAACGAGCCCCACCACGCGATGCTTCGCCGTCTCGTTAATGCGTTGCTGACGTTCGAGCTCTTCCATCGTGGCTGTCTGCCACTCGGCAACCTCGCCCCACGGCGTACCAGGGCCGTACAGCCGACGCACCGCACGGTTGTAGCCGCCCACAGCAGCGTCCACGCGCTCCTGTTCGCCAGCAACACCGCTTGCGAGCTCAACCTCATCGGTCGCAATACCGGCAGCCCGATAGCGCTCGCGACGCTCCGCCACCACCGGCGGCAGCGCATCGGCGGGAGCGTCATCAAGCAGGCGCCCCGCCTCGGCGCGGCTAATACCCGGACGCGCCAGCATGGGATTGGCCGCCACGCCGGCCACGGCATCGTCATCGAGCGCGCGGAAGAGCTCCGACATAAACCAGGTCTGATAGCCTTCCGGATAATCGCTCCAGGTGCCGCCGAGCACGATGAGCTCGATCTTATCGGTCGCATGCCCCATCTGCGATAGCGCCGTCAAACGGGCACTCACCTGCAGATACGGATCGAAGCAGTTTTGCTCCGCACGGGCGCACGCCGGCTCAGCGTGCAGATAGCTTTTGGGCATGCGCAGGTCGTTGGGGCAAAACAGGCAATCGCCCGAGCACGGCCACGGCTTGGTGATAACGGTAATGGTCGCCACACCCGAAGCCGTGCGGCGCGGCTTCATGCGCAGCGCCTGCAGCAGTTGACGCTCCAGCTCGGCATCGACATTCCACCCAGCCCAACGAGCCGGCTCTTCGCGCTTCACCCGCTGGTAAAACGGCAGCAGGCGACGCTTGGCCAAATCGCGTTTGTCGGCACCCTCGCGGCGCGCCTCGGCATGTATCAGTTTGACGAGCGCCTTGTCGTCCACGGTCTCACCGCGACGCAGGGCCTCGAGTATGTTCAAGATAATCTGTTCCATGCCCCCATTGTAAAGGCAAAGGCGCCGGAGCCGACCTCGGCTTCGGCGCCTTCATCAAACAGCGCGTCTATATCTTCGCCTAGGCTTTCGTCCGCCTCACTACTCCGAATCAAACGACATGTCGCCCGAACCGACCTCAAAACGATACGTGGCAGACTTGTCACCGTTATCGAATTCAAGATTCAAAATGGTCTCGCCGTCGTAGCCAAGCGGAAGGAAATCGCTCTCGAAGTCGCCGCTGCCCAAGGTGAGGCTCGCCTTAAAGCCCGTCGAGTTCGGAACCGTCATCTCCACATCGCCCGAGCCCACGCTCACGTCCATCGACTTCGCGGGGGCCTGGTAAAGCTCGAACGTCACATCGCCCGAACCGACCTCAGCGCTGAGCGCATCAGTCACGCTGCCCGTAAACTCTACATCTCCCGCACCCAGGAAAAGGTCGAAACCATCACAGATGACACCGGCAATCTGCAGATCACCCGAGCCCACGTGCGCGTTGACTCCCTTCAGATGTTCGGCAACACGGCGCGGCAGCTCGACCGTAACTGAGCGATCGATTGCCTTGCCGTCATCACTTCCAAACTGGGAAACCTTGAGCGTCGAGTCCTCGACGGATGCGATGTTTTGCGTCGCGGCCTTGGAGGCATCCATACCCTCGGCAACGCGCCCCCGCTCGATAACGCGAGCCTTGTTGCCATCAACAACCTTGACGTCCACCGAAGCCGCATTGATATCGAAATCGAGGTAGCGGAACTCATCGGCATCAAAAGTCGTGCTCGAAAGCTGCTGAGGCCGAGCGGAATAGTCACCGCTATTCAAGGAATCGTCCTCGTCAAACATATCGTCAAAATCAGACAAATGGCCAGATAGAATACCGGTCGTACGCACCATATCAGAATGAGCCAATAGCCGCGAAGTGCCAAAGACAAGCCCGATGATAAGCACGAACGCTCCGATGCCGACGCCCAGACGCAGCTTGGATTCATGCGAAAGCTTCATCATTCGTCACCCTCTTTGGCACACGGCTCAGCGGTGGCCGCGGTAGCCACGTCAGCATCAGGTTCCGCAGAAGTATCCTTCCCCTGGGCCTTGACCGCCACCGACACCGGACCAACCTGAATATCCCCGCGTGCCCAATCGCCATCGAGCGCACGCGCCACCCAGTGATAGATGGGAATCGTAAAGAAGATCAGTGCGGGAAAGGGGCTGACACCAACCAGGAGCATCAGTAAAAAGAACAGTAGCCAGCACACGGCCCAATACGGGAACGACTGGAAGGGGCCCTTCACCGGAGTCGAGCCAACTGCGCTGCCACTCGTCGCCTGCGCCGTAGCAGCATTGGCGGCCTGCGCACTCCAGCTTGCCGCTTGTGCAGCCTTAGCCGCAGCATCACTCGCCTGCGTTGCCGCCTCGGTGGCACGCGCCGCCGCCTCATGGGTGCGGGCACGCTCTGCCGCCTCGGCCTCGCGCTGGCGGGCGCGGTCCTCGTTCTCAAACTCGATATCGTCCTCAATCTCATCGCTCGGATTGAGCAGCTCGTCCAGACTCACGCCATAGAGCTTGGCGAGCGAGATCAGGTTCTCGGTATCGGGCGAGCTCTCCGCGCGCTCCCATTTACTGACCGCCTGGCGCGACAGCCCCAGCTTTCGTGCCAGCCCTTCTTGGCTAAAGCCCTTGCTGCGGCGAAGGTCGGCGAGCCGCTGCGCAGTTTCTACATTCATGGTTCCTCCTATGCTTTTGCCAGCCGTGCCGCCGGACCGTTTTGTTCTTAAGGCGCCTTGCACAGTTAAAAATCTATCCGCCACCGCCAAAAACATGCCACCTATTCTAGTGAGATTTTTGACAACCGGCAGTTGCGGGCGCATATGAGCTGCGGAAATGTGTCCAAACAGAGCAATGACCCGCCGCTTGGTTGTCCCCGTTGCGGCGTTAACGGTAGTATGGTCGTACTGTTTATTCCGCACCGCCGACGGAGGGAGTCCCGCGCCGTGAACCGCGATTTCGCCTCATCGCTCATCCAGCTCAACAATACGTTCTATCGCGAGCACTCCGCCTCCTTTTCCGATACGCGCCAGGCCCCGTGGCCCGGCTGGGTGCGCACTATGGACATCGCGCTCGAGCAGCTCGATATGGCCACCATCGAGTATCCCGTCCGTGTCTTCGACCTTGCCTGCGGCAATATGCGATTCGAGAACTTTGCCGCCGGCGGCACGCTTGCCGCCAAGGGCGTAGATGGCGCGAGCCCCTCGGCGGATGCCAGCTGTCCCTTTGAGTTCTACGGCGTCGACTCGTGCCAGGATCTGGCCATCGACGCGCGCGGTCATGCCCTGCGCATTCCCAACTTGCACTTCCAGGAACTCGACGTGCTCGACGCTCTCATGAAGCTCAACCCCGCCGAGACGCCCGACGTGCTCTTCGACGCGCCACTTGCCGACATCTCGGTCTGCTTTGGTTTTATGCACCACGTGCCCTCGTGCGAGTACCGCGTACGCGTGCTCGACGCCCTGGTACGCCAAACGCGCCCGGGCGGCATCATCGCCATCAGCTTTTGGGAGTTTATGAACGACGAGCGCATGGCGCGCAAGGCCGTTCGCGCCGAAGCCCGCGCCGAGCTCACCCCGCCGTTTGAAGGCTACGACTCCGCGCAGTTTGAAGCCGGCGACCACCTCATTGGCTGGCAAAATGACCGCCATGCTTACCGCTATTGCCACCACTTTGACGATCAGCAGATCACCGACCTGGTGCGCGGCGTGCGCACGTTCTACAAGAGCGGCGAGGTCCCCGTACGCGAGCTTGAGCGTTTCCACGCCGACGGTCGCAGCGGCGAGCTCAACCGCTACGTAATCCTTAAGCGCTTGTAAGGCCAAGCAGCTCGCCCCGAGCCGCACCGCATCTTTCGGGCACATTGTGTCCGCCCCTTCCAACCCATTGCTGGAACGCGCGGCCATGCGTTCCATACTTATGACCAAGGAGCCTCATGGGAGCCGTCCACGTTCGCACGCCCAAGAACTTCGTGCTCGAGGAGCGCCTGGAGCGCTACGCCGACGCCATCGAAACGAGCCCCGAGAACTATGCCGGACGTTGGCGTGAGGCATGCACGCCGGCTGGCGGCAAGCCCTTCGCCCGCCTTCATCTCGATCTGGGCTGCGGCAAAGGAACTTACCTGGTTGAGCGTGCTCACCGTGAATCCGATACCCTCTTTATCGGCATGGACCAGGAACCCATCTGCATTGCCTATGCCGCGCAGAAGATTTGCGAGCAGGAGCTGCCCAACGCTCTCGTCTTGCCACGAGGCGCCGCATCGCTGCCGAAGCTATTTGCTGCAGGCGAGCTCGATGCTGTCACTATCAACTTTCCCACGCCGCAGCCCAAGGCCAAGTACGCCAAAAAGCGCCTTGTCCATGTCGACCATCTAATGCTGTAC
>CAKUCJ010000045.1 GCA_934643435.1 uncultured Collinsella sp. | reverse complement strand
GAGGGATCCTCGGCCATGAACTCCTTGGCCTGCTCCTCGGTGTAGAAGGGGCCGATGGGCTTGGTCGGGTTCTTGAACGCGGGGTCGTCGGGGTCGCACTCGATCTGGGTGACGACGGTGGCGGCGTGCCAACGCTTGTAGCGCTTGTGCATCTCGCGGCCGATGCCCTGCTGCAGGTGATAACCAATGTAGCCCTGGGACATGGCGCCGCACTCGGGCAGCGGCATCTCGGGGGTGCCGATGGCGTCGTGGGCGGCAGCGAAGGCGTTCTGGATCATGCCGACCTGCGGGCCGTTGCCGTGGGTGATGATGATCTCGTTGCCCTGCTCGATGAGACCGAGGAGAGCGTGGGCGGTGTTGCTCACGGCCTCGATCTGCTCGACGGGGTTGTTGCCGAGGGCGTTGCCGCCGAGGGCGACGACAATACGATCGGGCTTGCCAAGAGGCTTAGACATTGCTGGAATCCTTTCTGTAAAAGGCCTACAACCCATTAATAACCCGTGTCCGTGCGATACGCGAGTTTATTAAGGTTTATATTCCTGTTATCGCTCATTTTATTCATTTTGAAAACAGTTGAACGGTGAACGGTCGTTTTTACCCGCTCAGCGTAATAAAGCCCAGCTCACGCATATCTACGCCATTTACGTGCGACTTTATTTAAATAGAGCAGGGATTAGACCAGATTATGCAAACTATATCTTTGCTAAACACAAAACGGACAGCGCAATATCTTACTCGCACTATACGAGATTCTATGCACTTATAAGACGAGTATGCACCCCTGCAAAAACAAGGGGCCTTTCATCCATCAAAAGGAATAGCCAAGAAATACCCGCCGCATGGCAGACGAACAATGGCGAACCGCGCTATTACTCTGTGCTACGAAAAATCAAACGAAGATATTGCCTTCGCGCCGACGGCATGGTACTTTAGCCGAGTACAGCACGGGCTGGGGCGGCAGGTATCTGTCGTGAAGTTTGGGTTCGGCGACCCCGTGGCTGTCTTCTCCTTTATCCGCCAGCGAACCCCTTGAGCGACGGATTGAGGAGGTCCTACCTATGACAAAAATGCTCAAGATCACGCTCAACGACGAGACGTTTCTCGCCGACATGCTTTGGGACGAAGCGCCCGAGACATGCAAGCTATTCGAGGCGTCCTGCCCCGTGGAGTCTCGCATCTTTTCGGCCAAGGTGTGCGATACCGAGGTGACCTATCCCGTATCGGGCCCCATCGCCAACTACGAGCATATTGAGAACCCCGTCTTTCACGAACCCGCCGGCGCGGTGAGCTGGTATGGCGGCTGGTCGTCGGTCTGCATCTTCTTTGACGTGTGCGAACCCTTTGGCACCTGCAACATGTTCGCCCGCATCTGCGAGGCCGACCGCGAGCGCTTTGCCGCCGCCTGCCGCAACGTCTGGGACAACCAGGGCATGTACATCAAAAACGAAATCGTCGAGATCGAAGCGGAGGCCTAGCCATGATGGATATCAACACCCTGCTCACGCTCGACCTTGCCGAGTACACCACCGCACTTGAAGCTCTCGCCGACCAAATGATGCTCGAGGAACCCCGCGACATCGACTACATGCGCCGCCGCAAGCTCGACACCGGCCGCGAGTTCGCCGTCTGGAACTTCACCGTCGGCTACTGCATGAACGCCGCCGATGCCCTCTCTCTCCTGCGAGTCCAGGCAAACGAAAACGCCGAAGACGGCACCGCCGACCTGGCCACCCTCAACAACAGCGCCGCACGCCTGTGCGACTGGTTCTCGGGCTCTTTCAACGTCACCGGTAAGATGGACGATACGACCGCCATCCTCGCCCACAGCCGCGACCTCTACGCTCAGGTCGAAACCCACGAGCAGTTTGCCGCCCTCACCCGCGCCACCGAGCGCTATCTGGTTCAGCTGCAATTTTGGGTCGATCGCCAGATTCCTTGGCCGGCCATCAGTGACCTGGTCCACGGTTACCGCCTACGCACCGAAACCGGCGAGACAAGGTAAGCCGAACTAGCAACACCAACAACACCCCATCGCGGGACCCAAAGTAGCAATCAGAGGGCTGGAGTCGCATGCAGCAGCGACCCCAGCCCTTTCGCAAAGTGACGCGCCTTTCGCGGCATAGCCGCGAAACAGCAAGGGCTGGATTGCGGACTCAGATAGCCTAGAGAGATATGGGTGCAAACGAGAAATCGTTGTCGGGGTCATCCTTTTCTATAAACTCATCGAGACAGAATGTCATATAGATAGGGACGTACAGGATCTTGCCCTCTTTGCCGAGATTCTCGTGGCTTAGCACAACAGCCTCGGGAATTTTGTACTCGTCAACACTCATTAGGCGATCGAGAGCCGCATGCGCTCGAACTTTCTTGCCCGATTTGACCTCGATCGGGACAACATGCCCGCGGGCGCCTTCGATCACAAAGTCAACTTCACCGACCTCACGCGTCTGGTAGTACCATGCATCAGCCCCAAGGGCGACAAGCTCCTGAGCGACCACGTTCTCGTAGAGACCGCCGAGGTTGGGAGTTTTCATATCAAGATAGACAGCTCGTGCCGTGCTGCCGGGATACCGCGATGCGAGCATACCCGTATCGGACTCGTACAGCTTGAAGGCTGTCGCCTTCTCCGTCCTCTTGAGGGGGCTCCGAGGCTCCGTTACCTGGGCGACCATCAATCCAACGCCCGCGCTCACCAGCCATAGGAAATCCTGCTCATATTTTTTAAGGCGCGCTCCCTCGCCCAGAGACGAAACAACAAAGCGATGGGACTCCGCTTCAAGCTGAACGGGAATTTGTTCGAAAATCGAGCGAACGTTAAACGCTCGAGTCGATGCATATTTAGAGATATCGCTTTTGTACTGATCGACCAGCTGAATTTGAAGCTCACGCGTTCTCACGAGCGAATAACCCGAATCGATATAGTTCTGAACGACCTCCGGCATGCCACCGCAAACGATATAAGCTCTATAGTTTTTGAGCATTGCCTCATGAATGTAGTTTTCGACGGGACGTCTCTCGACAAGGCAGTTGCGAATGTCTGCAAGCACATTCTCGCTGACGCCATTTGCCCAACAAAACTCTTCAAAATCCATCGGTCGCATAACAACGTGCTCGACATACCCCACCGGAAAAGAAGATATCCCCTTAAACTCGGTCCCAAGCATAGACCCCGAGAATACATAGCTAAAGCGCCCGTCTTCGACCAACGCCTTCATAAGTGTGACAATCTGCGGATACTCCTGAATCTCATCGACAAAGACAAGCGTATCCCCCTCAACAAGCGGCGCGTCCGCAAGAAGGGCTACACGGTTGATAAAGTCAACGGCGTTCTTAGCGTCAATTAGCGCATCCCTTGCCTCGGCATCGAGTAGCAAATTGACCTCAAAATACGAAGCGTAGTTGCCTTTTCCAAACGCGCGAATCGCATAACTCTTGCCAATCTGACGTGCGCCAGTAACAAGCAACGCCTTATTGGAGTTATTCTTCCAGTTCAAAAGCCTATCAGTAACCTTGCGGCGTAGCATTAAAACCCCTAAATGACAAAAATTGGCAGATAGAATTACAAGTAATAGTACAAAAATTGGCAGATAGTAATGACCAAAATAGTACAAAAATTGGCAGATAGCGAGTTTCACTGAGATCTCAAAGCCACCGAAACAGTAAGAGCATAGAGGGCAGCAACAACCAAGTCCCCCTCCATACCCAAAGTGACGCGCCTTTCGCGCCAAAGGCGCGAAACAGCGCCAGGGACAAGAGCCCCATCAGCCACGTCCTTCATCAGCCCACACAATCCAAGGACGTAGACGCAGCAGGATCTGAGGGCTAACCTTCGCGGACACTCCGCAGGACGAAAGAACCCCCGCCGCACGAAGTGCGCAGCGGGGGTTCTTTCATGTCCGAGGACGTCCGCGAAGGTTAGCCCTCAGATCCTGCGGTGGGAGACCTAGGCCTCGTTGTACACCGTCTTGAGCTTCAGCAGGTGAGCGTAGCGGTCCATAGCGGCCTGCTCGTTCTCCTTAAAGAGCTCCTCGGCGCGCTCGGGGAAGGAACGCGTCAGCGAAGCGTAACGGGCCTCGTTCATCAGGAACTCCTGATAACCGCCCGCGGGCTCCTTGGAATCGAGCGAGAACTTCTTGCCGGCAGCAGCCTCGGGGTTGAAGCGGAAGAGGTTCCAGTAACCGCACTCGACAGCCTTCTTCATCTCGGCCTGGCAGTTCTGCATGCCGCCCTTCTTGATGGAGTGCATCTCGCAGGGGCTGTAGCCGATGATGAGGGACGGGCCGTCGTAGGCCTCGGCCTCGTGGATGGCCTTGAGGGTCTGAGCCGGGTTGGCGCCCATGGCGACCTGCGCCACGTAGACGTAGCCGTAGCTCATGGCGATCTCGGCCAGAGACTTCTTCTTGGTCACCTTACCGGCAGCGGCGAACTGAGCGACCTGGCCCAGGTTCGAGGCCTTGGAGGCCTGACCGCCGGTGTTGGAGTACACCTCGGTGTCGAAGACGAAGACGTTGACGTTGTGGCCGGAAGCCAGGACGTGGTCCAGGCCACCGAAGCCGATGTCGTAAGCCCAACCGTCGCCGCCGAAGATCCAGAAGGACTTCTTGGTGAGGTAAGCCTTGTCGGCGAGGATCGCCTTGGAAGCGTCGCAGCCGCACTTCTCGAGCTCGGCAACGTAGGCAGCGGCAGCGGTCTTGGAGGCCTCGGCGTCGTTGACGGAGTCGATCCAAGCCTGGCCAGCGGCCTTGAGCTCATCGGACGGACCATCGGCAGCGATGATGTCCTGGGTAGCGGCGATCAGCTTGTGCTGAACGGCCTCGTAGCCCACGGCCATGCCCAGACCGTGCTCGGCATTGTCCTCGAACAGGGAGTTGTTCCACGCCGGGCCGTGACCGTCCTTGTCCTTGCAGTAAGGAGCGGTGGCAGCGGGGTTGCCCCAAATGGAGGAGCAGCCGGTGGCGTTGGAGATGAACATGCGGTCGCCGGCGACCTGGGTCACCAGACGTGCATAGGCGGTCTCGGCGCAGCCGGCGCAGGAGCCAGAGAACTCCAGGTAGGGCTGCTTAAACTGGCTGCCCTTGACGTTGGCCGCGATGAGCTCCTTCTTCTCGGAGACGTTCTCGACCATGTAGTCCCAAACGGGCTGCTGGTCCATCTCCTGCTCGGTGGGAACCATCTCGAGGGCGCCCTTGGGGCAGACCTTGACGCAGTTGGTGCAGCCCATGCAGTCGAGCGGGGACACGGCCATGGTGAACTTCATGCCCTTGGCCTTGGGGCCCATAGCGTCGAGCGTGCGGGTAGCCTCGGGCGCGGCGGCAGCCTCGTCCTCGGTCATCGCGAACGGACGGATGGTGGCATGCGGGCACACATAGGCGCACTGGTTGCACTGGATGCACTTGGTCTCGTCCCAGTGAGGAACGACCACGGCGACGCCGCGCTTCTCGTATGCGGAGGCGCCCAGCTCAAACTGGCCGTCGGCGCAATCGACAAAGGCGGAAACGGGCAGGCTGTCGCCATCCATGCGATCGATGGGCTCGAGCAGGTTCTTGACCTGCTGGGCGATGGCGGACTTGGTCTCCTCGGAGAGCTCGACGGGAGCGGCATCCTCGGCGGTTGCCCAGTCGGCCGGAACCTCGAACTTACGGAAGGCGGTAGCGCCGGCATCGATGGCCTTGTGGTTGGCGTCGACGATGGCCTGGCCCTTCTTCATGTAGGACTTGGTAGCCGCGTCCTTCATGTACTGCAGGGCGTCCTCGGCGGGCAGGACCTTGGCCAGCGCGAAGAAGGCGGACTGGAGCACCGTGTTGGTGCGCTTGCCCATGCCGACCTTGGCGGCCAGGTCGATAGCGTCGATCAGGTAGACGTTGACGTTGTTGTTCGCGATGTAGCGCTTGGCCACGGCGGGCATGTGCTCGGCGAACTCCTCGTCGCTCCACTGGCAGTTGACCAGGAAGGTGCCGCCCGGCTTGACGTCGCGGACCATCTTGAAGCCCTTGACGATGTAGCTGGGGTTGTGGCAAGCGACGAAGTCGGCCTTGGTCACGTAGTACGGCGAGCGGATCGGGGAATCACCAAAGCGCAGGTGCGAGACGGTGACGCCGCCGGTCTTCTTGGAGTCGTACTGGAAGTAGGCCTGAACATACTTGTCGGTGTGGTCGCCGATGATCTTGATCGAGTTCTTGTTGGCGCCGACGGTACCGTCGCCACCCAGACCCCAGAACTTGCACTCGATGGTGCCGGGGGCTGCGGTGTTGGGCGCATCCTCGGCCTCGGGCAGGCTCAGGTTGGTCACGTCATCGACAATGCCGATGGTGAACTCGCGCTTGGGCTCGTCGGCCTTGAGCTCCTCGAAGACAGCGAACGCGGACGCGGGAGGCGTGTCCTTGCTGCCCAGGCCGTAACGGCCGCCGACGACCTTGATGCCCGTCTTGCCGGCCTCGTAGAGAGCGGAGACGACGTCCTGGTAGAGCGGCTCGCCGATGGAACCCGGCTCCTTGGTGCGGTCCATGACGGCGATCTTCTGGACGGTCTCGGGGAGAACGTCGACGAAGTGCTTGATGGAGAACGGACGGAACAGACGAACCTTGACCAGGCCGACCTTCTCGCCGTGAGCGTTGAGGTAGTCGATGACTTCCTCGAGCACGTCGCAGAAGGAGCCCATGCACACGACGACGCGGTCAGCATCGGGAGCGCCGTAGTAGTTGAACAGGCCGTAATCGGTGCCGAGCTTCTCGTTGATCTTCTTCATGTAGCCCTCGACGACGGCGGGAAGCTCGTCGTAGACCTTGTTGCAGGCCTCGCGGTTCTGGAAGAAGATGTCGCCGTTCTCGTGGCTGCCGCGGGTGTGCGGGTGCTCAGGGTTGAGCGCGTGGTCGCGGAAAGCCTGGACGGCGTCCATGTCGCACATCTCGGCCAGATCCTTGTAGTCCCACATGGCGACCTTCTGGATCTCGTGGCTGGTGCGGAAGCCGTCGAAGAAGTTAAGGAACGGGGTCTTGCCCTCGATGGCGGCAAGGTGAGCCACCGGCGAGAGGTCCATGACCTCCTGGACGTTGCCCTCGGCGAGCATGGCGAAACCGGTCTGGCGGCAGGCCATGACGTCGGAGTGGTCACCGAAGATGTTCAGGGCGTGGGAAGCGACGCAACGCGCGGAGACGTGGAAAACGCCCGGGAGCTGCTCGCCCGCGATCTTGTACATGTTCGGAATCATCAGGAGCAGGCCCTGAGAAGCCGTGTAGGTGGTGGTCAGAGCACCGGCGCCCAGCGAACCGTGAACGGTACCGGCTGCACCTGCCTCGGACTCCATCTCGACGACCTTGACCGGGGTGCCGAAGATGTTCTTGCGACCCTGGGCCGCCCACTGGTCGACATGGTCGGCCATCGGGCTGGACGGCGTAATGGGATAGATTCCCGCTACCTCGGTGTACGCATACGAAACATATGCGGCCGCCTCGTTGCCGTCCATAGACTTAAACTTACGCGCCATATACCCCTCTCCTCTCATATAGGTATACAGGCCCCGGCGATCGCCGGGATGTTGGCGTGATGGGATTTTCGTTGTTGCTTCCAATCATCTGGCAGGCAGACTGAGCAGCAGGTACATGGCGTGGAGAGAAGGCATGCCGAAGCGAGGGGCGACTGGCGCGCTCCACAGGTCCGACCGCCCGTCTTGCACATGACCGAGCGCCGCAAAGGCCGCATGCCGGATGCTCCCGGGCACGCCCCGGCGATGGGAAGCGCCCGCAACGGAAATCCGCATGCGGGTTTATTGTACCCCGCCGTCAAGTGTAATTTCGGCAAATATAGGTGGGCGGTAAAGGTTTACCTCGGGTGACTGACAGGACCGCGTCGGAGGGCAGACGATGGAACAGCTGAGGGCGTATGGTACGCGAAAACCGACAGCGCCTCGCATTCCTACCGTTCAATTTGTTGCTCAACAAATTGAAGACACAATCTGCTAATCTCCAGTTTAGAGGCTTACGTCGATACGATTAATTCGAAAGGGCACATTCTTTACGAACTGCAGCAGGCAGCAGCCATTCCAATCGTCAACAAACTCAGCAACAAGCAAAAGAAAGGAATTTCACATGCTAAAACAAATGGCCGTCGTCTCGCTATCCCTCGCCCTTTGCCTGGGCCTAGGCGGATGCGGGACAACGAAAAGCAGTCCGGCAAGTGGATCGTCCTCACCCGCCAACGTCCAATCAAGCAAAGCAAAGGCATCGAAAGAGGACGTTCTCGAGCTTCTTGAGCATGGGAAATTCACGAAAGCTGAGGAAGCCGCCAAAAGCAGCAATATCAGCAAGACGGAACGAGCTCAAGTTCTTGCCTATGGAGCTGCTAAATACATAGGATCACGTTCATCGGCACCGTCCAGCATGTATGAATTCCTTGATTGCCAACTAAACGCTTTTGCCAACAGCGATTTAAAGC
>CAKUCJ010000044.1 GCA_934643435.1 uncultured Collinsella sp. | reverse complement strand
GCCGAGACGGGCGACACGCTCTCCATTACCGGTAAGGTCGAGGCGGCGGCGTTTAAGTTCCCCAACTCGCAGTACCGCATCGCCATCGAGGCCGAGAACCGCGGCGACGAGGAAAAGCTCTACACGTTTATCGAGAAGGCATGCAAGGCCGATCCGACCATGAGCATCGACCGCGACGAGGAGACGGGCCAGACCATCATCTCCGCCGTGGGCGAGGCGCAGGTTTCGGTGCTGCTCAACCGTCTGGAGGACCGCACCAAGGTTGCGGCCAAGAGCGTGCCGATCCGCATTCCGTACCGCGAGACCATTCGCCGCACGGCGAGTGCCCAGGGCCGTCACAAGAAGCAGACCGGTGGCGCCGGCCAGTACGGCGACTGCTGGCTGCGCGTGGAGCCGCTCATTGGGCCCGACGGTACGAGCGACGGCTACGAGTTTGTGGACGAGGTCGTGGGCGGCCGCATTCCGCGTTCGCTCATCCCCGCCGTGGACAAGGGCGTGCAGGAGACCATGAAGGACGGCATTATCGCCGGTTATCCGCTCACGGGCATTCGCGTCGCGGTGTACGACGGTTCGTATCACAGCGTCGACTCCAACGAGATGGCGTTCCGCGCGGCGGCTCGCATCGGTCTGCGCAAGGCGTGCGCCGATGCCGATCCGGTGGTGCTGGAGCCCATCGAGGAGATCACCGTGACCATTCCCGAGAGCTACGCCGGCGCCGTGATGGGCGACATCTCGGCCTCGCGCGGTCGCGTGACGGGCATGGAGACCGATGAGCGCGGCGACACCGTGGTCATCGCCCAGGCTCCGCTCGCCGAGCTGACGGATTACTCGACGCGTCTGCGCTCCATCACGCGCGGTACGGGCGACTTTACCATGAAGCCGGCCGGCTATGAGCAGGTGCCCTACGACGTTCAGGCCAAGCTGGTCGAGCGCTATGAGGAGGGCCGCGCTAAGTAGCGTGTGGTCTTGCCTGAAGTATAGGTGCTGACGAATGGGCCGCCCTGAGTAACCGGGGCGGCCTTATTTGATCCGCATGCGACGGAGGAAAACGGATCATTTTTGGCTTTGGGATGATGCGGCGGCGTGGTCGACTCTAATCCCCCGAAGCCTGGTTGCGGCCGGTGGCGTAGTCGATCTGCACGTGCGGCTGTAGGTTGTAGCAGTACACATGGAAGCAGAGCGTCTTGCCGTGGTCCTCGACCGACTGCGCCTCCAAGCGCACGCCGCGGCAGACGAGTTCCTCCTCGTTGTACATGGGCGTGACGCGGTAGAGCACGTGGTTGCCCGTGTCGCGAATGTAGTCGAGGATCTGCTCCTCAAAAGGAAGCATGCCCGTCTCGTTGAGATAGCGCGTGCCGGTGAGGAGATTTTTGCGATTGGCGTTTTCGCCGCAGAGCGACCAGGCGATCAGGTGGCAACGGTTGTAGAGGCTCTGACCGGGGATGAAGTCGTAGCGCTGCTGGTGCCAGCCGGCGGGATGAATGCGCGAGATGTCGCCGCGCTTACCTTGGCCGAGCGATTCGGGGCCTACGCAGGCGAGCGCCTTGCGGGTGCGACCCAGGCTGTCGAGCTTGGAGAACTTTTTAAAGCAGCCTTCTTCGGTGGCGCGCTCATATTCGTCGAGCGTGAACGACGGCGTACCCAGTGGGTGCGTGCTATCGGCGCGTAGGGCGACATAGGGGTTGCCCGCATAGTCGGGAATGCTGCTGAGATATACACCGCGTGCGCGGTCGAGGTCGGGGTTTTCGACCTCGTCGATGGGAGTGACGGAGCTATCCGAGTCGGTGTCGCTGCCGGTGTCGGTTGTGGTGGCCTCGGAGTCATCGCCGGCGTTCGGGCTGCCTTCGGAGTCCGCGGAGCTTGCCGTCCCCGATTCGAGTCGGGCGACCAGATCGGCCTCATCTTCGGTGCGGCTAGGGCTTTCATTTTGCTTTTCGGCTAGAGCCGCCGCCTGCTCGTCACTTTGCGGCGACAGCAGCTTGGGCGCGCCGTCGAGCGATCCTGTAAACAGCGCAAACCCCAGCACCACGGCAGTGCCGATGGAAAGTACTTGCTTATAGGCGGACTTGCGCGACATGGAGGCTCCTGGCTAGACGGTTGGGAATCTACCAGTCTAGCAGGTGCCGCCGAGGGTCGTTCTATCGAACAAATACTTAAGATTTGGGACAAACACTCCTGATTACTTTGTCCCGCGGTCTAGATCGAGGTGGAGTCGAGCCAGTTGAGCTTGCACTCGAGAATGCGTTGCTCGCCGGGCTCGCTGCTGCCGTCAAGTAAGGCGAGCAGCATCTCGGCCGCCTCGCGGCCCTCCTGGTCGACGGGCTCGATGATGGTGGAGACGGTGGGCGTGGTGAGATTGGTCCAGTCCTCGCAGTTGAGCCCCAAAAGGCCGATCTGTTGCGGGAGCAGATGCGCCATAGGCTGAAGCGCCTTGTAGACACGGGGGAGTGCCCATTGGTTTTGCACGAAAATAAGCGTGCGTTTGGCGGGATTGAACTTGTACTTAAAGTACTCGGTGAGTTCGCTGATCGACGGCTTGTTGTGGTCGATGGGGATGGCTTTGTAGAGCTGCCCGTTTGCGGCCAGCGCCTCGGCATAGCCTTGGAAACGTTCCATGCGGGTGCGCATTTCGGTCATGTTGGCGGCGATGGAAAAGAAATCTTCGTAGCCGGCATCGAGAAGCGCCTGCGTGGCGTTGTACACGCCGTCGTAGAGGT
This sequence comes from uncultured Collinsella sp., assembly GCA_934643435.1. Lineage (GTDB taxonomy): Bacteria > Actinomycetota > Coriobacteriia > Coriobacteriales > Coriobacteriaceae > Collinsella. The sequence goes on along the minus strand of CAKUCJ010000044.1, from coordinate 5,717 downwards.
TGGTTTTGATCCAACTGGTGCCCGGGCTATAGATGGCCGCGTCGAAGAAGACGACTGGTTTGCCGGCGCGCCTAATGCGGTCGTGGACGGCTTTGAAGTTTGCCGTGGGTTGGATGATAAAGCCATCGACGCCCAGTGAGAGCATTTTGTCGACGTACATGAGCTCGGTGTCGGGATTGAAGTTGCTCGTACAAACGACCGTTTGATAACCCGCAGGGAGCATGACCTGTTCCATGCCGTTGAGGACAAGTCCTGCCCACTTGTTGGTGTTATCCAAAATGATGATGGCGATGACGTGGGTTTGCTTGCCGGTGAGTGTCTGCGCCTGGGCGTTGGGAACGTATCCGAGCTCCTTGATGACGCGCGCAATCTTTGCCTGCGTCTTTTCGCTAAGCTTTTCTCGTTTGTCGTTGAGGTAGTACGAGACGCTTGCCGTCGAGGTTCCCGCCTCGCGAGCGACGTCTGCGATCGTGACGCGCTGTTTTGCCACAGCGACTCCTTCCGACAGATGAGCATTTTCCAACATAATGACTTTGAGCCTTGGTGAGGGGTGCGCTTCGGTGAGCGACCTTTTCCTTCCATACGAGTATGCAACAAATGCGGCGTACGGGTGGGGTCGAAATATGTGACCGGCATGCGCTTCTGCCGTCTACCGAGAAAATCAAATACTTCTTGACTTTTTAAATCGAGGGTAAAATCGCAGGATTCATTTTTGGTTAAACGCATAACCAAAAAGCATAACCAACGCTTTGACCTGCGCGTTTACCGAAATGAGGTGGCATTAAGAAAAGCGGGCACCTATATTGGTCTTGTCGAAAAGACAGCAAGTCCAAACGGCAGGGGATGCTCCGGAGGCCTCCGCAAACGGTGTCTTGCGCACGCAACTCTATGAAAAGAGGGAAGCAATGAAGATCGTAGGCGTTGCCGCCTGTACCGTGGGAATCGCCCACACGTATATGGCCCAGAAGGCGATTCAAGATGAATGCGCCGCTCGTGGCATCGAGTGCAAGGTCGAGGCTCAGGGTGGTCTGGGCATCGAGAATGAGCTCACGCAGGAAGACGTGGATTCCGCCGACCTGGTGCTCGAGTCCGTCGACGTGGGTGTCGAGAACGAGGATCGTTTTGAGCAGAAGATGGCCGAGGGCAAGTTCCTGAAGGTCGGCACTTCCGACGTGATTGCCGATCCGGTCAAGATCATCGACCAGGCTGTCGAGATCATCAAGGCGACGGGCGGCGCCGTTGACGCGCCCAAGACCGAGGCCAAGGCAGAGAAGAAGGCCGTCTCCGCTGCCCCGCAGGCCCCGACACCGGCGTCCAAGCAGTCCATCTTTGCCGATCCTGGTAAGACGCTGCTCAATGCATTCAATACCGGCGTTTCCTATTTTATCCCCATCGTCGTCATCGGTGGCGTGTTCCTTGCATTCTCGCTGGCATCCGGTACCGCCGGCGCCAACGGCATGGAGGTTACGAACCCGCTGATGGTGAGTCTTAACACCATCGGCATGGCCGGCATCTCCATGATGATCCCGGTGCTTGCGGCTTACATCTCCTACTCGATGGCCGGCAAGCCCGCGCTTGCCCCTGGCTTCGTCCTGGGCTACTTGGTCAACAACGCCGTCGTCACCCCGAGCGGCAACAGCGTTTCGACCGGCTTCTTGGGTGCCATGATCATGGCGGTTATCTGCGGCTACTTTGTCCGCTGGATGAAGACCTGGAAGGTCAACAACACCATTCAGACCATCATGCCGATTTTGATCATCCCGATTCTGACCTCGCTCGTCCTGGGCATGGCCTACATCTACATCTTGGCCACGCCGCTTGGCTTTGTGATGGATTGGCTCACCAGCGTGCTCGGTAGCCTGCAGGGCGGCTCCGCCGTCGTCCTGGGCCTGGTCATTGGTGTTATGACCGCCTTCGATATGGGTGGCCCCATCAACAAGACCGCTTCGACCTTTACCATGGCCATCATGGCCTCCGGCATCTACGGCCCCAACGGTATGTTCCGCGTCGCCGTCGCCATTCCCCCGATCGCCTGTGGTCTCGCCGCGCTCATCGCCAAGAACAAGTTCGATGACGCTGACCGTCAGATGGGCATCTCCGCGCTGTTCATGGGCTGCATCGGCATTACCGAGGGCGCTATCCCCTTCGCGGTCAAGGATCTTGGCCACACCCTGCCCGGCATCTGCATCGGCTCTGCCGTGGGCGCGGCGCTTGCCGCCTTCCAGGGCATCGACTGCTACGTTCCGCACGGTGGCTTTATCGTCGCCCTGGCCACGAACAATGTCGCGCTGTTCTGCCTGGACATCGTGATCGGCTCCGTGGTCGCCGCCGCGATCCTGATCGCCATGAAGCCCAAGCTCGACAAGCAGGCTAAGTAAACCTTAAAGGACTCCGGTTGCGCGGAGGGCTGGATTTGACTCCGCGCAACCGCCCCTAAACAACAAAATCCATCCGCACTGAAAGGGCTCGAACCCGGGCCCCAGGGAACTTTTGTCAAAAATCCTTAGGAGAAGGAGAACAAAATGTCCAATCTCACCATCCGCCAGGCCGTTCAGGGCATGCTCAAGCTGCAGGACAGCGGCGATCACGCAACCATGGTCGGCATTGGCCCCATGAGCCCCAACCTGATTCAGGCCGTGTTCGAGCTTGCCAAGGACGAGGATTTCCCGCCCATGTTTATCGCCAGCCGCAACCAGGTCGATATGGACGAGATGGGCGCCGGCTACGTCAACGGTTGGGACCAGACGCGCTTTGCCGCCGACATCAAGAAGGTTGCCGACGAGGTGGGTTACACCGGTCCGTACTACCTGTGCCGCGATCACGGCGGTCCGTGGCAGCGCGACGAGGAGCGTAACGCCCACCTGCCCGAGGACGAGGCCATGGAGCTCGCCCGCAAGTCCTTCGTCGCCGACATGGAGGCAGGCTTCGACCTGCTGATGGTCGACCCCACCAAGGACCCCTATCAGATCGGTAAGGTCATCCCGCTCGACGTGGTGCTTCGCCGCACGATCGATCTTATCGACTACCTTGAGCAGTACCGTCGCGAGCATAACCTGCCCGAGGTTGCCTATGAGGTCGGTACCGAGGAGACCAATGGCGGCCTGACCTCCACCGACAAGTACGAGGAGTTCATTTCTCAGCTGCAGCCCGAGCTCGAGAAGCGTGGCTGCCCCATGCCCACCTTTATCGTCGGCCAGACCGGTACGCTCACCCGTTGGACCGAGCAGGTCGGTCATTACAACTTTAAGAACGCCCGCGAGCTCGCCGACATGGCCAAGCGCTACGGCGTGGGCCTGAAGGAGCACAACGCCGACTACCTGGATGACGCGACGCTGCTCGAGCACATCCCAGCACACGTGACCGCTTCCAATGTCGCCCCTCAGTACGGCACCGAGGAGACCCGCGCTTACCTCAAGCTCTGCGCTACCGAGCAGATCCTGGTCGACAACGGCCTGTGCGACGATCCTTCCGACCTGTACCACACGCTGTTGGTCAAGGCCATCAAGACCGAGCGCTGGCGCAAGTGGATGACCGGCGATGACGTTAACCTGCAGGTTGATGACATCCTGGCAGACGTCGAGCTCAGCCTGAAGATTCTGGATGTTTCCGGTCACTATGCGTTCAATGACCCCGAGATCAAGGAGCAGGTCGAAAAGCTCTACCGCAACCTCGCCGCTCAGGACATCGACGGCAAGCGCTTTGTGGTCGAGCACATCAAGCGCCCGATCAAGCAGTATGTCGTGGGACTGAACCTTAAGGGCGTCACGACCCGCATCGAGAAGGCTCTCGAGGACTAAGTAGCTTTTCCTACGCGACGCCGGGCCTGGGGCATGTCCCAGCCACAGGCCCGGCACACGCTGCGCGGACATCTGCCGGGCAATCTGGCGCTCAAACCGTCGCTCGCGTACCAAAGTACGCTTCGCTCCTCTTTCGCGCCACCTTGCCACGGCAGCTGCCCGCTCGCTGACGTTGATTCAACCGCTGTCCTTGGATTACTGACTTTTCATATTTAGGAGTTTGCACCATGAAGTTCTTTATCGATACCGCCAATCTTGACGAGATTGCCGAGGCCAAGAGCTGGGGTTGCCTAGCCGGTGTTACCACCAACCCGTCCCTGTACGCCAAGACCGGCGGCAAGCTCGCCGACTTCGAGCCGCATATGCTCAAGATCGCCGAGCTCTGCGAGGGCCTGCCCGTCTCCGCCGAGTCTACCGCCACCACGGCCGAGGGCATGATCGAGGAGGGCAAGCGCCTTGCCGCCCTCGCCCCCAACATCGTGGTCAAGCTTCCCGTGTGCGAGGCCGGCCTCGCCGCATGCCGCGCTCTGGCCGACGCGGGCGTGCGCGTCAACATGACGCTCGTCTTCTCGCCGACGCAGGCCCTTATGGCCGCTAATGCCGGCGCTCGCTACATCAGCCCGTTTGTCGGTCGTTTCGACGACATCGCCGAGGACGGTATCTCGCAGCTCGACAACGTCGTGACCTGCATTAAGAACTACGACTGGACGGGCAAGAACGTCGACGACACCGTCGAGATCATCACCGCTTCGGTTCGTACGCCCAACCACGTGACCCAGGCCGCGCTGCTCGGCGCCGACATCGCGACCGTGCCCATGGCAGCCCTTAAGAAGTGCCTGCACCATCCGCTGACCGATCAGGGCCTCGCGAGCTTTGAGGCCGACTGGCAGAAGGTTGTCAACGCCCAGTAACGATGGCTTCGCCTGCCCGGCATTTGTCCATGCCGGGCAGGCGCGCTCAAGAGAGGAAATCCCCATGACCAATCAGGAGCTGGCGAAGGTTGCCAACGAGGTCAGGAAGGGTGTCGTGACGGCGGTTCATGCGGCCAAGTCGGGACATCCGGGCGGATCGCTTGGTGCTGCCGACATCATGACCTATCTCTACTTTGCGGAGATGGATGTCGACCCGGCGGATCCGCGTCGCGCCGACCGCGATCGCTTCGTGCTTTCCAAGGGCCACTGCGCCCCCGCCCTCTACGCCGTGCTTGCCGAGCGCGGGTTCTTTGACAAGGAAGAGCTCGAGACGCTCCGTCATATCGGCAGCCGTCTGCAGGGTCACCCCAATATGAACGACACCCCGGGCGTCGACATGTCCACCGGATCGCTCGGCCAGGGCGTTTCCGCTGCGGTTGGAATGGCGCTTGCCGCCAAGCACTGGGGCGACAGCTACCGTGTCTACACGCTGCTGGGCGACGGCGAGTGCGAGGAGGGACAGGTGTGGGAGGCGGCCATGTTCGCCGGTAACCATGCGCTCGACAACTTTGTGGCGGTCGTTGACCACAACGGCTTGCAGATTGACGGAACGATCGACGAGGTTAACTCGGCGATGCCGCTCGCAGATAAGTTCCGCGCCTTTAAGTGGCATGTGATCGAGCTGGCCGACGGCAACGACATGGAGCAGGTTGCAACTGCTTTCGCCGAGGCCCGCAGGGTGAGCGGCGCGCCTGTGGCCATCATCGCCGAGACGGTGAAGGGCAAGGGCGTCTCCTTTATGGAGAATCAGGTGGGCTGGCATGGCAAGGCGCCCAATGACGAGCAGTTCGAGCAGGCTATGGCCGAGCTCACGGCAGCAGGGGAGAAGCTCTAATGGCAGAGGTCAAAAAAGTCGCCACGCGCGTAAGCTACGGCGAGGCGCTTGTCGAGCTGGGCAACGAGCGCGATGACTTCGTGGTCCTCGACGCCGACCTGGCCGCCGCCACGC
>CAKUCJ010000043.1 GCA_934643435.1 uncultured Collinsella sp. | reverse complement strand
AAAGCCGTTTGTCTCCACCCGCATAGCGGGTGGGTTGAAGCTGGCCGCTGCGCGCCCAGCAGACTAAAGTCTTGTACAAAAAACTCCTCTGCCAAACGAATTGCTTGACAGAGGAGTATAGCCCGTGGTCGCATCATGCACGGGAAGGCTGCGCTTGCGAGCCGTTCGTTTACAAGCCGATCAGGATGCCAACGCTGTGGACCAAGAACGCCACGATCCAGGCGACTGCCACCTGAAACGCAAACACCGCCACAGCGTAGCGCCCGCCCAGCTCGCTCTTGACGGCGCCGATGGCCGCCACGCACGGCGGATACAGCAGCGTAAAGACCAAGAACACATACGCGGTAAACGGCGAGAACATGGTCGAGAGCGCCGCGGGCGAAGTTGCGCCCAAAAGGACCGTAAGCGTCGAGATGACGCTCTCCTTGGCAATAAGTCCCGTGACGAGCGCCGTCGATGCGCGCCAATCGCCAAAGCCGAGCGGCGCCAGCACCGGCGCGATGATGCTGCCCAGACCCGCGAGCAGGCTCTGCGATTGGTCGGCAACCACGTTAAAGCGGATATCGAAGGTCTGCAGGAACCAGATCACGACCGTGGCGGCAAAGATAATGGTGAAGGCCTTGGTAATGAAGTCCTTGGCCTTGTCCCACGCGAGCATCACCGTCGTCTTGACGCTCGGCAGGCGATAGTTGGGAAGCTCCATGATAAACGGCACCGGGTCGCCCTTAAACGCCGTGCGGTTGAGTACGAGCGCCGCGATGCAGCCGACCACAATGCCCAGCACATAGAGTGAAACCATGGCGGGGACCGTCGCCTTTGGGAAGAACGCTCCGCACAGCAAGCCATAGACCGGCAGCTTAGCCGAACAGCTCATAAACGGCGTGAGCATGACCGTCATCTTACGGTCGTGCTCGGACGGCAGCGTGCGCGTCGACATAATGGCCGGCACGGTGCAGCCAAAGCCGACGAGCATGGGGACGAAGCTGCGGCCCGAAAGGCCAAAGCGGCGCAGTACCTTATCCATAACAAAGGCCACGCGCGCCATGTAGCCGGAGTCTTCCAGAATGGAGAGGAACAAAAAGAGCACGACGATGATCGGCAGGAAGGTCAGCACGCTGCCCACGCCCGTGAGCACACCGTCGACCGCCAGCGAGCGCACCACGTCGTTGGTGCCAAACGCCTTGAGGCCCGCATCGGCCGAGGCAATGACGACCGCGATGCCGTCCTCCATAAGGCCTTGCAACGCGGCGCCGATCACGCCAAACGTCAGCCAAAAGACGAGGCCCATGATGAGGATGAACGCCGGAATGGCCGTGTAGCGCCCGGTCAAGATGCGGTCGATTTTGACGGAGCGCACGTGCTCGCGGCTCTCGTGCGGCTTGACCACGCAGCGCCCGCACACATCGCCGATAAAGCTAAAGCGCATGTCGGCGAGCGCAGACAGGCGGTCGGTGCCGGCCTCGCCCTCCATCTGGGTAATGATGTGCTCGATGGCGTCGAGCTCGTTGCGGTCAAGGTGAAGTGCTTCGGTTACCAGCTCATCGCCCTCAACCAACTTGGTCGCCGCGAAGCGCACCGGAATATGCGCCGTTGCGGCATGGTCCTCAATCAGGTTGGCAATGCCATGGATGCAACGATGCAGCGCGCCGCCGTCCGGGCCGTCGGGCGCACAAAAGTCCAAGCGACCGGGACGCTCGCGGAATCGTGCCACGTGCAGGGCATGCTCCACAAGCTCGCCGATGCCCTCGTTGCGGGCGGCACTAATGGGAACGACCGGCACGCCCAGCAGGCTCTCGAGCAGATTGACGTCCACGGCGCCGCCGTTAGCCGTCACCTCGTCCATCATGTTGAGCGCGATGACCATGGGGCGATCGAGCTCCATGAGCTGCAGCGTCAGATACAAATTGCGCTCGATGTTGGTGGCATCGATGATGTCGATAATCGCATCGGGGTTCTCGTCCAGGATAAACTGGCGGCTCACAACCTCTTCACCCGTGTACGGAGAGAGCGAATAAATACCGGGCAGGTCGGTGACGCTCGCCTCGGGATGATTGCGGATGGTGCCGTCTTTGCGGTCGACCGTTACGCCGGGAAAGTTGCCGACGTGCTGGTTAGAACCCGTCAGCTGGTTGAACAGCGTGGTCTTGCCGCAGTTTTGGTTGCCGGCAAGGGCAAAATGCAGCGGCGCGCCCTCGGGCACAGCCGTCTTGGCCGCGCGGGGCGAATACGTGCCCTCGCCCAGTGCCGGGTGTTCCGTCGTGCCGATTGCCGCGTTAACGCGCGGGCCCGTATCCGTGTCGTGGACATCCACGAGCTCAATGCGGGCGGCATCGTCCTTACGCAACGTCAACTCGTAGCCGCGCAGTCGAATCTCGAGCGGGTCGCCCATGGGGGCGTACTTCATCATGGTGACTTCGGTGCCCGGCGTTAGGCCCATGTCCAATATATGTTGTCGGAGTGCCTGGTCATCCGATGTCACCGATGCGACAACGGCGTCCTTTCCAATCTCGAGCGTATCGAGTCTCACGTCCGCGTTCCTCCCCCGGCGCCCACAAGGCGTTGCATTTAGTTTGCCTTAGCTAACCGTTTGCCACGGCTAACCAATTGTAACCATGCATGATAGCGCGAACACACAGCGACGTTCAATCAACAGATCGGTGCAAGGACCGTCCCCAACTGCCGGCACAAAAGGAACGTCCCCAAGTGCCAAGTGTCCCCTTGCACCATCACGAGAGTGGATTTTCGGACGCTTGACTGACGAGGGTGGAAAATCTCCCATTTTTGGCCGAAAAGCAGACCAAAAACGGGAGATTATCCACCCTCGCACTGCGCGACTTAGAAGCCGTGACGGCCTAGGAAACGGAAGGCTAGGCGGATCCAGGGGCGTACGGAAACCCGCTTGTCCTCGTTGTCGACCGCGGTGTTGGCGTTGCCGAGCGAAAGGCCGTGGCCGCCCTGGTCAAAGACATGCATCTCGCATGCGACGCCTTCCTCGGCCATGCGCTGCGCAAACGGGTAGACCTGCGCGATCGGCGCCGTCTTGTCATCGGAAACGCCCCAAACAAAGGTCGGGGGCATCTGGCGTGAAACGTGCGTGGTGGGGCAAATGTCGGTCAGGTGCTCATCGGTCGCCTCGCCGCCCGTCACCATCGACAGATAGTCGTTGAGCAGATCGCGCCCCGTCTTGCCGCCGGTCTTGGGCACGCGCAGGTCGATACGCGGGTCGCGCGTCTGCATATCGCGCACATAGGCAAGGTCGAGCAACGGATAGCCCAACACCACGGCGTCGGGACGAATATCCTCCGGACGAGCCCCGGCAAGGCCCGCAAAGGGACCGGTCTTCCACTGCGTTGCCAGCGAGGCGCAGATCATGCCGCCTGCCGAGAAGCCCACGACGCACACGCGCTTGGGATCGACATGCCATTCGTCGGCGTTGGCACGCACCGTGGCGACCATCTTGGCGAGGTCTGCCTGAGGGTGCGGAAAGCTCACATCACCCGTGGCGCTCGTCACATAATTAAGTACAAAGGCCTGGTAGCCGTGGTCCAAAAACGCAAACGCCACGGGATCTTGCTCATGCGGCGCGATATGCGTAAACGCGCCTCCGCCGCAGATGATCACGGCCGGGCGGCGACCATTGGGCTTATCGGGCAGCGGCTCGGCACCCAAAAACGTAAATGTCGCCGGATATTCCTCGGTCGGTTCCTCGCCCCACAGTGCATGGTTCTCGACAATCATTGGTGCTCCCTTCGCGCAAAACATGCGCACTTTTTATCGCCCTCAAGCGTACCCCACTTGAGCCCGCGGCGCAGAAACACCCCCGCAATAAGTTGCCCTTCAACTGATATATCACAAAATCGCAGCTCAGAGCTATCGTTGAGCAGCGTAGAATAGAGGCGCTGACCGTGCCGGGAAACACGTACGAAACGTTTCCGGCAAACTACACGCGCGCGATATGCGCACTTGATACGTTGGAGGCATCTATGGGTCTGCTCGATTCGCTCAAGTCCACGTTCACCTCGACGGGCGAGGAGTCCGTTCCGCCCGCAGCAAGCTTCGCCACCCGCGACGGCGTCATCTACGCTCCCGTCAACGGCGTGCTCGTCAATCTGGATGAGGTTCCCGACGAGACCATCGCCTCGGGCATGCTCGGCCAGGGCTACGGCATCGAGCCCATTACCGACACCATTTACGCCCCCGCCAACGGTCGCATCGGCGCCACCACCGTCACCAACCACTCCATCGGCATGATCACCGAGGACGGTCTACGCGTATTTATCCACGTTGGCCTGGGCACCGTGCAGATGAACGGCAAGGGCTTTGCCCGCTTTGTCGAGATGGGTGACACGGTCAAGGCCGGTCAGCCGCTCATCAGCTTCGACCGCGACGCCATCAAGGCCGCTGGCCACGAGGACATCGTGACCGTCATCATCTCCGAGCTCGATCGCCTCAAGAGCATCGACCACGTGGGCGAGTCTGGCACGCTTATCGGCGGCAACCCGCTCGTCAAGCTCGGCGACCCGCTGCTGGTGGCTAAGACCAAGTAGCCGAGCCCTGCGCCGCGCAGCCAACAAACAAGGTACCCAAGCGCCCACGCCCATCTGGCGTGGGCGCTTTTCGTTTGAAAACCGTCCCGCCAATGCCTTATCTGTATAGCTCAAATGAGACGAGCTGCTAGAATATCGAACCGTATGGATAACTGTCATTCAACCATCATGGGAGGATACGTGAACCGCACCAAAATCGCGCAGCTCTATGCCGATGCCGAGTCGCTCGGTGGCCAGACCGTCACCGTTGCCGGCTGGGTCAAGTCCGTCCGCGACATGAAAAACTTTGGCTTCGTTACGCTCAACGACGGCAGCTGCTTCCGCGACCTGCAGGTCGTCATGAACCGCGAGGCGCTCGACAACTACGACGAGATCGCTCACCAAAACGTCTCGGCTGCCCTCATCTGCACCGGCACCGTCAAACTGACCCCCGATGCTCCCCAGCCCTTCGAACTCACTGCCGCCTCCATCGTGGTCGAGGGCACGAGCGCTCCGGACTACCCGCTGCAGAAGAAGCGCGCCACCGTCGAGTTCCTGCGCACCCAGCAGCACCTGCGCCCGCGCACCAATCTGTTCCGCGCTGTATTCCGCATCCGCTCCGTCGCGGCTGCCGCCATCCACCGCTTCTTCCAGGAGCAGGGCTTTGTCTACGTCAACACCCCCATCATCACCACGAGTGACTGCGAGGGCGCCGGCGAAATGTTCCGCGTAACCACGCTCGACCCCAAAAATCCGCCCCTCACCGAGTCCGGCGAGGTCGACTGGAGCCAGGACTTCTTTGGCAAGCACGCGAGCCTTACCGTATCCGGCCAGCTCAACGCCGAGAACTTCGCCATGGCCTTTGGCGACGTGTACACCTTTGGCCCCACCTTCCGCGCCGAAAACTCCAACACCACGCGCCACGCCGCCGAGTTTTGGATGATCGAGCCCGAGATGGCCTTTGCCGACCTTAACGACTACATGGATAACGCCGAGGCCATGCTCAAGTACGTCCTTAAGGACGTTATGGCCACCTGCCCCGACGAGCTCAACATGCTCAACAAGTTTGTGGACAAGGGCCTGATCGAGCGCCTGGACCACGTGGCAAACTCCGACTTTGCCCGCGTCACCTACACCGAGGCCGTCGAGATCCTGGAGCAGGCAGTCGCTGCTGGCCACCAGTTTGATTACCCCGTCAGCTGGGGCATCGACCTGCAGACCGAGCACGAGCGCTTCCTGACCGAGGAGCACTTTAAGCGCCCGACCTTCGTGACCGACTACCCGGCCGAGATCAAGGCGTTCTACATGCGCCTGAACGACGACGGCAAGACCGTCGCCGCCGCCGACTGCCTGGTTCCCGGTATCGGCGAGATTATCGGCGGCTCCCAGCGCGAGGAGCGCCTGGATCTGCTCGAGGCCCGCATCAAGGACCTGGGCATGAATCCCGAGCAGTACAAGTACTACCTTGACCTGCGCCGCTACGGTTCCTGCAAGCACGCCGGCTACGGTCTGGGCTTCGAGCGCTTGGTCATGTATCTGACCGGCGTGGGCAACATCCGCGACGTCCTGCCGCACCCGCGCACCGTGGGCAACGCCGACTTCTAATCGCCACAGCGCCACCAAACGCGTTCCAGCGCATCACGCCAGCGCCTCTCGGCAAGCCGAGGGGCGCTTTTTTCAACAGCATCCGTCAAGCTTTTGGCAAGTTTTTGGTCAGTTGGGCAGAGCTGTTGAAAACTCGACCCGCCGCTTGCCGACGGCTACCGACCGCCCAGGGCGTCCTGCACCCCCGGGAAAGCCCCGCGTCCTAGGCTCCATACCGTCGCCACCCAAAACGGAAAGGACGTGGGCGCCATGACCGAAACCGCTGTTGAAACTTACGAGACCACGACGAGGGGCGCCGCCTCGATGGCAGCCTATCGCGCCGTTCGCATCCTGCAACTATTAAGCGAAAACACCGGTGAGGACAAGGCCATGCTTTCCGATGAGTTGATCCGGCGCCTCGCCCATCCCGACGACCCCGCCCGCATGCCCATCTCGGCGGCGCGGCGCAGCATCTACACCGCCATCTCCGCACTTCGCCATGCCGGATACGAAATTGAGTACAAGCGCGGCGTGGGGTATCGGCTCTTGACCCGTCCGCTCACCGACGAAGAGATCATCCGACTCCACGGCATGGTCATGCGCAACCGCTCTACGCCCATCGCCATTCGAAAAAGCATGGCGCAGCACCTGGTCGCCATGGCGAGTGCCGACGTTCGCGGCTACCTCGATGCACCCGAGCCTGCTCCAAGCGCAGGCGGCAAATCCACCAAGGCCACACGCACGCCCGTCAAGCGCATCGATGCCTGCGAGCTCATCGAGCAGGCCATCGACCACGGAACCACGGTGAGTTTTGATATTTCGAGTGTCACGGCACGCGGAGAGGTCGAAGTGGCACGGATGACACTCCGGCCCTTTGCCATCAAGCAACGAGACGGCATCTCGTATTTGCTGGGAACGGTCTATGACGCGCGAGGCGCCGACGACACGCTGCGCACCGTTGAGATCGGCCGCATGAGAAACGTCACCACACGTCTCCTCGACGGCAAGAAGCTCTTCGCCGCCCTGGACGAGGACGACGCCTCCTCCGCCGCATAAGACCCTCCGCCGTCCATTCGACTACCCGTACCGCCCATCCGGTTCTGTATTAAAAAACCCGCCAGGCTGTTGTAAAAATGGACATCAGCGCTACTATAGTCCCACTTGCACTTTGTCCCAGTGCAGTGTTTCCAGCCATTTTTATACTGGGGGTAATGATATGAAGGACATCACCATCAGCCGCAGGAGCCTTCTGGTCTCCGCTGGCCTGCTCGCGCTCGCTCCGCTCGCCGGATGCGGCGGCAACTCCGGTTCCGGCTCCGCTGCCGCCGGTTCCGACTACACCATCGGCGTTCTGCAGCTCACCGAGCACTCCGCGCTCGACGCCGCCAACGACGGCTTTGTCAAGGCCATCAAGGAGAGCGGTCTCAAGGTCAAGATCGACCAGAAAAACGCCCAGAACGACCAGTCCACGTGTAAGTCCATTGCCGACAAGTTCGTAGGCGACGGCGTCGACCTGATCTATGCCATCGCTACGCCCGCCGCGCAGGCTGCCGCCGGCGCCACCGCCGATATCCCCATCGTGGGCTGTGCCATCACCGACTACGCCGCCTCCGGCCTGGTTCAGGACAACGACAAGCCCGGCACCAACGTCACCGGTGCCTCCGACCTCACCCCGGTCGCCGAGCAGCTCGAGATGATGCAGAGGGTCCTGCCCGACGTTAAGAAGGTCGGCCTGCTCTACTGCACCGCCGAGTCCAACTCCGACGTCCAGATCAAGGCCGCCAAGAAGGAGCTCGACAAGCTGGGCCTGGAGTACACCGACTTCACCGTCTCGAGCTCCAACGAGATCCAGTCCGTCGTCGAGTCTGCCGTGGGCAAGGTCGACGCGCTGTACTCCCCCACCGACAACACCATCGCCGCGGGCGCCTCGCAGGTCGGCCAGATCTGCAAGGAGAACAAGCTTCCCTTCGTGACCGGCGAGGAGGGCATGTGCATGGCCGGCGGCCTGTTCACCCTCTCCATCAACTACGAGGATCTGGGCTATGCCGCAGGCGAGATGGCCGTCAAGATCCTGAAGGGCGAGGCTAAGCCCGAGGACATGGCGATCAAGCATCTCTCGAGCAAGGACCTGGTCGTCGTCAAGAACGACGAGATGGCCGAGGCTCTGGGTATCGACCTTTCCGCTCTGGACGAGTAGCGCCGTGCGCGGCGATGCGTCTGGAGCCTGTGCTCGCGCTACAGCCGTGTTATCCAATATCTGAGCCACAGGGGCGGACGTCAAAGATCGGCGTCCGCCCTGCTTGTTTCAGGTAAAACAAAACGTCTGTCCGCAACTCTTTTATACATCGTTACCGCTATTATGGTGAATCACGTGTCCACCCTATCCTAGGAGGTATGAAGCATGCTCATTGCATTGCAGGGCGCCGTTTCGCAGGGCGTCCTCTGGGGCATTATGGTGCTTGGCGTGTTTATCACGTTCCGCCTGCTCGACATCCCCGATATGACCTGCGACGGCAGCTTTGCCCTCGGCGGCTGTGTCTGCGCCGTGCTCATCGTCAA
>CAKUCJ010000042.1 GCA_934643435.1 uncultured Collinsella sp. | reverse complement strand
TGCTCAACGTGGGGTATGGCATCGTGGAGGGCATCGCGGTAGACACGCACGTCAACCGCATCGCGCACCGCCTGATGTTGAGTCCCAAGACGCATGCCAAGGAGCCGCTCAAGACCGAGCAGGATCTGCTCAAGATTTTGCCGCACGAGTACTGGGGGTCGGTCAACCACCAGTGGATTACCTTTGGCCGCGAGATTTGCGACGCCCGCAAGCCCAAGTGCGACGAGTGTCCGCTGGCAGACCTTTGTCCCAGCGTGCGGGTGGGGTAGGTTGCAAGGGAAGGGCGCCGCCGCTCTTGCGTATCTCCGGGCGGCACAAATCGGGCCGCGGCCGGTGGCCACGGCGCTCGCTACGACTCCCGAAGCAAGAACTCTTCTGCCGGCACAACCGATGCACCCTCGGTATCGTAGCGCTCGGAGCCATGATATACGACGGCTCGGTCCTTTGCGGGAATGCCAAGTTCGGAACCAACAGAGCGTAGGTGTCGAGCGAATGTGTCGCGATAGGTAGCGCCCGATTTGATTTCGAACGCCTGTGGGCGAGCCGGCTCTGTTAGATCGATAAGGTCGATCTCTCGTTTGCTGTCGTCGCGATAAAAGACAAGCGTGGGCTCGATGCCTCTGTTGAGATATGCCTTCTGGCGTTCCGAGACAACGAGGTTTTCGAATACTTCCCCGCTTAGAGGGTGGTTCATGAGACTGCGCTCGTCGTGAATGCCAAGCAGATGGCAAAGTAGTCCCGTGTCGTAGAAGTACAGTTTTGGCGCTTTGGTAAGCCGCTTGCGCATGTTTCCAGCATATGGCTGAAGCAGGAACACCAAATAGCTTGATTGCAGGATTGAAAGCCACGAGCTGATCGTCGCCGTGGCGACTCCCACATCAGCGGCGAGTCTTGATAGGTTGAGCAGTCCTCCCACGCAAGCCGCGCACAGCCCGATCATTTTTCTAAAGGAGCTCAGGTTACGCACGTCGAGAAGGCCGCCCGCGTCGCGTTCCACATAGGTCATAAGGTAATTTTGGTAGAACATATCGGTGGGGATGCCCGCATCATATATGCGCGGGTATCCCCCGCGAATCAGGTAGGTGTCAAGCGAGATTTGCGTATCGCTGAGCTCCTGGTAGGAGAGAGGTAGGAGTTTGAGCATGCCGACGCGCCCGGCAAGCGATTGCTGGATGTTGTGCATGAGCAAAAAGTTTTGCGAGCCGGACAATACATACTGGCCGGCCCTTCCGCGCTCGTCGGAGGCGACCTGAATCATGCTGAACAGCTCCGGTGCATATTGGGCCTCGTCGATGATCAGATGATCGGGGCGCCTGCTGATAAAGCCGACGGGGTCATCGAGTGCGGCGCGACGGACTTCCGGGTTCTCGAGGTTGAGATATTCATATTCAGGAAAGACGGCCTTGATGAGAGTTGACTTGCCGCTTTGGCGTGGCCCCGTAAGCGAGACGACGGGAAACCATTCTGACATGCTGCGTAGCTTTTGGGCCATAGTTCGCTCAATCATTTTTAACGCCCTTCGTGTCTTGCATCGCATGCTCTCAGACATGCTTTTGGTTCGAAAGTTTCGTGCCGAGTTTGTCGGTATCCGCCAGGCTTCGTGGCAGGTCTTTGGGATTTGCCATATTGTCAAGGCAAAACAACCATAATTACTAACTAGAAGTTACCACAACTATAAAGTAGGAATTACCATAATTGCAAAGTAACGCAGGTGGAAGCTGATAATTGATCTGTCCGTTTAGACTGTTTTGTGCCGAGGGCGTTCGGGCATGCGCGTTTTGGGTGAGCGGACCGGGTGCTGATGGCCGCCGTGCAGTTTGCGCGACGCCCGCAAACCCAAGTGCGACGAGTGCCCGCTGGCAGATCTTTGTCCCAGCGTACGGGTGGTGCAATAGCTTTTTGCAAACTTTTTTGCAAAAAAGTCTCAAACCTTAGATATAGCTTGGTTGCGCAACCATTTTAGTTTTTTCTCGGCTTGAATTGATGATGCAATTCAATTGTCTTCTTTCGCGAAGTGGTCGCGGAGAAGCAAGTCGGGAAAGGACGACCACATGAATAGGAAGCTTAACGCTGCTATCACAGCCGGTCTGAGCTTGAGCATGGTGCTTGGCTCTACACCGGTAACCGCCATTGCTGCACAGGTCAAGCAGCCTGCTGCCAAGGGCGCAACTGATGCCATTGTCTGGCGCAGCCTCTCGGTTTACGATGCCGCGACCGGCGAGATGCTCTGGATGACCTCTGCTCAAGAGGGCGATAAGGTAACTGACGCGCTCAAGAACTTCAGCTTCGTGAAGCCTGGTTTCAAGATTGCCTACCTCTACACTGATACTGGTTTGGTGTTCAACTACGACGAGGCAACGAATACCTGGTCTGGTTCCGAGGCTACGATCAGCGGCGATTTGAATCTCTATGCGTCTTTCGTTGAGGAGCAGGAGACCCCGGCTGTTGAGAAGCACACGGTCACCTACTACGATGGCAACAAGGTCCTTGCCACCAAGGAGTACGACGAGGGCAGCTTCGACTACCTCAACTATACCCCGGAGGAGAAGGAGGGCTACACCTTCGTCGGCTGGGCTTTCACTGGCTCTACGGATCAGATTGTCGGCACCCAGGCCCCGCTCGCGGGCGACTGGAGCCTCGACGCCCTGTGGAAGAAGAACGAGACCAAGCAGTACACTGTCACCTACTATGACGGCGACAAGGTCCTGGATAAGGTTAAGTACGACGAGAACAGCTTCGACTACCTCAACTTCACCCCGGTGAAGGAGGGCTACACCTTCGTCGGCTGGGCCTTCAACGGCTCCGATGAGAAGATTAATGCGACCCAGAATCCGCTCAAGGGCGATTGGGGCCTCACTGCGCTGTGGGAGAAGAACGAGACCACGCCTTCGGCCAAGCAGTACACCGTCACCTACTATGACGGCAGCAAGGTCCTGAATGAGGTTACGTATGAGGTTAAAGACGGCGAGGAGTTTTACGACTACCTCAACTACACCCCGGTGAAGGAGGGATACACCTTCGTCGGCTGGGCCTTCACTGGCTCTAAGGACCAGATCGTTGCTACCCAGACTCCGCTTGAGGGCAACTGGCACCTCGACGCCCTGTGGAAGAAGAACGAGAGCAAGCCTTCTACGGACAAGCGCACCGTTCTCGTCCAGTACTACGATGTGAACGATAAGCCTATTATTCGTGTTGTTGACTTTGAGGGTTCCACCACTTGGATGAATCAGACCCCCGCTGGCCATGAGGGCAAGGTCTTCGTTGGCTGGAAGTATGTCGGCGACACCGACGATCACATCATCGCTGCAGGCACTCCGCTCGCCTATACGGACGAGAGCGTCAACCTTCAGGCCGTCTGGGCGGATGCACCGATCGAGTATGCAACTGCCACCTTCTACGATGAGGGTGACCAGCCGATCGGCAGCATTACGCATCAGGTCGGTTCGCTCAACTGGAACGCTATTACGCCCGCTCCCAAGGAGGGCAAGGTTTTTGTTGGCTGGAAGTATGTCGGCGACACCGACGACCACATCATCGACTTCTCGACTACGCCGCTTCTTGCCGATACGTCTGTCCAGGCTGTCTGGAAAGACGCTGTGAAGGAGACCCATACCGTCAACTTCTTTGATGAGGGCTATGAGCCCATTATCCAGGTCGTTGATTTTGATGGTTCCACGGCTTGGTCGAACCAGATTCCTGCCGCTAAGGATGGCAAGGTCTTTGTTGGCTGGAAGTTCGTTGGCGCTGATGACAGCGAGATCATCCCTGCTGGCACCGAGCTTAAGGGTGACTGGAATGTTCAGGCTGTCTGGAAGGACGCCGAGGCTGCTGTCCACACCGTCAAGTACTATGACGAGGGCTATGAGGCCATCGGTTCCGCTGAGGTTCAGGCTGGTCAGTTCAACTGGGATCATGTCCACCCTGCTCCCAAGGACGGTTATACGTTCGTCGGCTATAAGTTCACTGGTGACACCGATGATCACATCATCGACTTCTCCAAGACCGCTATGCCGGACGCCGATGTGTGCCTGCAGGCTGTTTGGCAGAAGAATGCCGAGCCCACTCCCGAGCCGACCGAGAACGAGCACACCGTTACGATTTATGTGAACGGTACGGTTAGCACGGTCAAGGTCAAGGATGGCGAGAAGCTTGCCAAGCCCGCCGACCCCGAGGCTGTTGCTGGCTACAAGTTCGTCGGTTGGTCGACCTCTAAGTCCGAGATGGCTCAGTATGACTTCGATCAGCCTGTGACCGGCGACTTTACCATCTACGCTATGTTTAGCGCTAAGAAGGAGACCGTCGAGAACGGCAAGGCCGAGGAGTCTAAGAAGCAGGTTACTGCTGACAAGAAGGACGAGGCTAAGGCCGAGAAGAAGGACGACGCTGTCCTTGCTTCCACTGGCGACCCGACCTTCGTTGTAACCTCCGCTGCCGCCCTTACCGGCGCTGTGGCTGTCGCTGTGGGCATGTACATGACCAAGCGTCGCGAGCACTAATCACTTCTAGTGTTTACCTCCGGGCTAAATTAGCCCAAACCTGATAGCCGCGTGGGGACCCGACCCCCACGCGGCTTTTTGTTTTAGTTGCCTTGCATGGGCCTTGCTCGTCCCGTCTCTGTTTTCGATGCTGATGACGCAAAAGAGCGCCGCTGCGATGTGTGCAGCGGCGCTCTTTTGCGTTGATTCAAATTTGGATTGTCTAGACCTACGCCAGCGCGCGTACGTTCGAGGAAATCTTCAGCACCAAGAACTCGGTCGAGGCGCCCAGCTTGAGCAGGTCGCCGTCGTGGATGGGAATCTGCTTGTCCTTGTCATCGGTGGTTCGCAGCGAGCGAGGCTTTTCGATAACGGTGGTCGTACCGCTGCGTGTCACCAGCACGGTCCCGTTGGTGGAGTGCAGGCCGCTGGCGAGCCATGTGCCGTTGGAAAACGCCACGCGCAGGTGTCGGCGGGACACGTCGGGTCCCACGTTGGTAATGGTGTATCGGTCGTGCGCGAACGAGCCCAGGACCGTGCCCTCGGGATCGAGGCTCAAGGGATAGATCGGCGGCAGGGCCGAGCCGTCTTTTGCAAGCCTGAGCAGCCCCAGTTTTGCCGGCGGCTCGTTGACCTTGCAGCTGGCCTCCTGCGTCTGGACGGTCTCGGTAGTCTCGAGCGTACCAAAGGTCTGAGCCAGTCGCGTTATCGCAAAGTTTTTGACCTCGGAGGCCGCGGCATTGGGGTCGGCCAGACATCCGCAAACCGTCAGTGCAAGGAGTTCCAAAAGGCGACGGTCGCTTTGCTTGAGACCCGGCGTGACGGCGATGCGGTCAAAGATATTGCGCAGGATAGCGGCGTCGAGCCCCCAGTGGTCCAGCGACGTTGCCATGCGCTCGAGGGCGCGTGCCGCTATAGCCTGCTGGCGGGCGTTGGCGGCCGCCGGGCTGCTGTCGCTGCCGACTTTTGCCGTAGCCGCCAAGTTCTGGACGCTCTGCGAAAAATCGGCAAACATCTCGGGATCGATCTTGTCGGTGCCCGGAACAACGTGCACTACGCGGCGCGACAGAAACGTCTTCTCTGCAATGCGAAACCGTGGGGCCGGCTTGGAGCCCATCGGCTTGTCCGAAATCAAGATGCGCGCCGCTTCTCGGTTATTGATCTGCAGATCGCATTTAAGGAAATCAAAGAGTACCTCGGAAGGTGTTTCCGCACGCATGATGCGAGGCTCCTTTCTGGTATCCGGGGGAGGCGTTAGATGCAAAAGCCAGGCAGGACATAGGTCTTTTGGTCCGGATCGTTTCCGGGCGTTGCCCAGCAAAACACGTCGCCGTCTTTTCCAACGCGGTTAAAGAGCGTCGAGTCGGCGCCTTCGCTGCAGTCGGTGCTGGGGGTGCGCTCCCAGTAGCAAATCTTTTTGCCGTCGACGGTGCGAATCATGGTGTTATTGGCGGTCAAGCCGCTTACACCCTGCTCGCGATAGAGCTGGTACTGGTCGCCTTCTCCGCTGTAGAGAGCAGAAAGGTATTCGAAGCCTTCTGCAAACGTTTCGGGCGCCTGGTAGCCGCAAAGCTCGCTCATGGACGGCAGCCACAGCTTGTCATCGGTAGCGGTGATGCTAGCAGCGTCTTTGGTGGCACCGACGTTATTGGTGAGCTTTCGCACCGAGCGAATCTGCTGATGAAGGGGGTAGGGCAGTGTAGCCATGCCCTCGCCCGCCAACCACTCACGAAGCGACGATTGCTCCCAGCCGCCCGTCGCGGCGCTGTCGTTTACGGGACGTACGGCGATGGGGGTGCGGAACATAAAGGTGATGCCCGCGGGAAAGCCCTTGTCGGTGAGCGTGTCTGCCTTAAAGCCCACGATCTGGACCTGCGCCTTGGTTCCGTCGGAAAGCCTGACGGTCTTGGTGTTCTCGTTTTGGAGCGAATGGTTGCTGTCCACCAGGTGGTAGGTGAGGGCGATCTCGAGCGCATTTTCGATGGAAGACGTCTCTTGGATCTTACGGGAGATCAGGGCGATCTCTTCCCAGGTATAGGCGTCGAGCGATGGCTTGATGCCGTGCGCAAGGTCGATGAGCCCCCAGCATCCCGTGGCAATGGCGGAACCGGCTATGCCGGCAACGCAGACGCCACCAAGTGCAAGCGCGGCACGGCGCGAGATAGCCGAGTGGCGCGTCTGGGCCTTGTCCTCGTCAGCGGCCTTTGATTTTTGGCTAAAGTCGACAGGGGTGGGCAGCGGCGTGCGCGGCTCAAAATCGATGTCCTTGATCCAGGCATCGAGCTTTCCCGTGACCGTAGATAGCGGCGCGCGCTGGGACTGCTCGTTGTGGATGCCGCTCATGATGATATCGACGAGCTTTTGGTCGCCGGGCACGCGTGCCTCGAGTGGCTCGGGCTCGTGCTCAATCTTATACAGATAGGGCGAGTGATCCAGATGCTCGTTTAAGCGATATGGCGTATGGCCGGCATAGAGCGTATAGAGCACGCTGCACAGCTCGTACGTATCGATGCTGGGCGACGTGCGAAGCGGCGCTAGCTCGGGGATGTCGCTAGAGAGCATCTCGGGCGGGGCGAACTCGGGTGTGCCGTTGCGCCAGATGCCGGTCGACATGGTAAACGAGGGGTCCGAGCGCTTGATGCTGGAGCTGCCCAAATCGACCAGGCAGATATCGAAGCTGCAGTGCGCAATTTGCTGGGCAAGAGGCCGACGTGTCGTGCGAATGATGATGTTGCGCAGCGAAAGGTCGCGGTGCACAAACGGCGCATCGAGCTTTTGGGCACCCAGGAGAATCTCTCCCAGGCGCTTTCCAATGGCGGCGACGGTGTTTGCGGGGATACGGCCGCCCTCGGCGGGGTCGGTTAGCTCTGCCACGGCATCGCGAAGGGGCAGACCCTCGATCCACTCCATAAGGATGGCCGGCGTGTTGCCGGTATAGCCGTAGCCATAGGTTTTGGCGAAACCACTCAACAGGGAGACGGCGGCAAGATTGCGATACTCCTCGGTGAGCGTCTTGATGCCCGAAGGGGTGACGGCGGGGCCGTTTTCCTCGCGGCTATCGAGAGGCCATAACGTTTTGAGTGCAAAGGTCTCGCCCTCGGTGTTGGCGACCTTGCGAAGATGGTGGGAACCTCCGCCGACTGCCCCGCAATCCAGCAGGGTGGTAAAGCGGCGAATGGTATCGGGGTCTTCGGAGGTCGCAAACATGGCGTTTGGTTCAAAGGGGGACAGCGCGATGATATTCATGTCCGTGTCGTACGTCACGGGGCGATCCTTTCGAGATAAAAGTGCGTAACAATAATGTTAGTGAAAAGGTGGCGCAACCGTTGCCTTAATTGAAAAGGTGCCGTTATTTGCAGGGGTTGATGCAAATAACGGCACCTTGTGCGTCGATGATGTGTGCGCGAGTTAGTCGGTGATGCGGATGACCAAAAAGCGCGTCGTGGCACCCAGGCAGAGCGTATCTCCGTTGTGAATCTCGACGGGGGTGTTGGCAAAGTTCGCGGGGCGGTCGCGGCGGGCCGGCTCGATAAGCTGGCGGCAGCGGTCGACGCCCGAGATCAAAAACGATCCGTTGGTGGAGTCGAGGCCCTGTGCAAACCAGCGTCCGTCTTGGTGCCAAACACGCAGGTGCTGGCGCGAGACATCGGAATCGACGTCGGTGATGGCATTTTCGTCGCCCGTCAGCGATCCGATAATGCTGCCCGCCGGGTCCATGGATAGGGGACGTAGCGGCGGGCGTGCCGAGTTACCCACAACGCGCAGCAGGCCCAGGCGAATATCTCCCGTAGGACGTGCCGCGGCCGAGAAAAACGAGGTAACGGTTGTCTCGACGGTGCCAAGCGTCGAGAGCATCTGGTCGGACACAAACGACTCGGTGTATTCGATGGCGCGCGCGGGGTCACCAAGGCAGCCGGTAACGATAAAAAAGACCAGATGGATGTAGAGACGATCTTTAATGTCGCTATCGTCGGCGGTCTCGATGCGCTCGACGCCGTTCCTAAAGAGCATGCCGTCGACGCCGCAGTTGGTAAGGGCATCCTGCATGTCCGGGACGCACGACTCCATATAGCGCTTAACGATCTTGCTCAGCGATTGGGGGTCGGAGCCTCGGTTTTGCATGATGAGGTTGAGTATCTGGCGCGCGCTTTGCTCAAAGGGAGCAAACAGGGGCTCGGGAAGGTCGCCGGGCTTGGCATGAACGATTTCGCGTGAGATAAACGACGGGACTGTCAGGCGCTCGGAGATGGGACGTCCGCCGTAGCGGGCGTCGTTGGCCATGAGGATTTGCGCGGCGCAGCCGTTGTTGATG
>CAKUCJ010000041.1 GCA_934643435.1 uncultured Collinsella sp. | reverse complement strand
GGTGTACATGCACCGCTATACGCCCGACCTGCTGGCGCGTATTCGTACCGACTACGTACACGAGCAGCAGGAGCGCTATCGCTCGCAGATCGCCGACGCCGAGGACGCACTGGCCACGGCCGAGCGCGGCGAGAAGGTCGCGCTGACCAAGCGCATCAAAAAGCTTAAGGACCAGCTGACCGAGACCGTTGCCTACGAGGAGAAGCTGCATCACCTGGCCGACCAGATGATCAAGATCGACCTGGACGACGGCGTTAAGGAAAACTATGCCAAGTTCCAGGATGTGCTGGCAAAGATAAAATAATGCATACGTGATTACGCGTTGCGCGAATTGTTTTGACCGGTATGACAGTGGGATTGTTAGATGGCAAAGTTCGATGTAATTGAAGAGCTGGCGGCGCGCTTTGAACAGCCGCTGCCCGATTGCCGTGAGCGCCGTGTGGTGGTGTGGCACGATGCAGAGGGCGAGTTTGCCGCTACGTTTGCCGAGCTTGCCGAGTGCGGCTTTGGTGAGACGGTAGAGCAGCGTCTGCCGCGCCCGGTGCGCTTTGTGGAGGCCTGCGACGGGCATATGTTTGAGGTCAAGCGCCTTATCGCCCGCGAGGACACTGTGAGCGACCTGCTGGTGTATCGCCAGCAGGGGCGTGGAAGCCTCGAGGGCGATTGGTTGGCCGACGTTGAGCTGTATGCCGATCAGTTCTCGGCAGACTATCTGTCGCTGCTGGCCGACCAGCTGGGGGCCTCGAACGCGCGGGATATTCGCAAGGCGCTGCAGGCACACAAGTCGTTCTTTGCCGCCAAGGGCCGCGTTGCCAAGTTTTCCAAGTGCATGCCCGCGCCTTCGTGTGCGGCCGATGTTGAGCTGGGCCTGCTGGCTGCCATGTTTGGCGGCTCCGATCCCAGTGCCGCCACCATGCCGTTTATCGTGCGTGCGTGCGTGACCATGCTGCTGCACGATGGCCCGGAGGTACTGGCGGAGCTGGCGCAAAAGTTCGAGGCTGCCGATAGCCTTGCCGCTTTTGTGCGTCAGCGCACGGGTTTTGAGGGGGCGCTGTTCGAGCGCGATTCGCTGCAGGATTTTGCCGCCCACGTGCTGCTGACAGCCTCGGCATCGCTGGTGCCGACGACCGCGCTGCAAAAGCTCTCCAACCATATTGCGCCTGCCTATGCGCCGTATTGCATCGCCGTCGTCCGCGAGTGGGCGGGCGATGCCGCTGCTGCCGACGACCTGCGCGAGATTTGCGAGCTGGTCCAGGACGCGTGCGGCCTTCGCCATGTGTTTGGCGGGCTGTCTACCGACGACTTACTGCGCTTGGATGTGTTCCCGTGCGTTGACGAGGCCATTCTGAGCGACCTGCTCGCCTCGCTGGCGCAAGGCGCCGATCGTGTTGACGAGGCGCGTCGCGTTGCCTCGGCCCGTCGCGATCTGTGCTGGTACGACGACGTCGCCTGCTATTACCAGGTTCTTTTGGCGCTGGCTGACATGGCCGCCTTTAAGCGTGACCATTCGGGCGGGTTCCATATTGCGCAGGCAACCGAAGTGTGGGTGGCCTACACCACGGATTGGTGGCGCATGGATGCCGCCTATCGCGCGCTGCGTCAGGCTAACGAACGCTGCAAGCTGCGTGGCGTCGATCTGCTGGAGGATCCCGAGCGCCGTGCTGTTGAGTGGGCCGAGAACGTCTACGGTATCTGACCGAGAGCAACGCGTGCTGGGCCAATGCCGCCCAGGCACAGTGGCGTGATGCCGGCTATGTTGAGGGCGTCGCCCGCCAGGACCTGTTCTACTGGGAGACGCTGCCTACGTACGTTGGCAGCGCCAAAGCCAAGGTAGTCCTGATTAGCGATGCACTGCGCTACGAGGTGGCGCAGGACGTGGCGGCTGCCCTGGAGCGCGAGCGCGGCGGCGAGGTACGCACGAGTAGCGTGCAGGCGATGTTCCCCTCTATTACCGAGATGGGCATGCCGGCGCTGTTGCCGCATCAGGGTATGACACTCAACATGGAAACGGGTGCCGTGCTGCTCGATGGTATGCCGACGAGCTCTTCGGTCGAGCGCCAGGCGGTGCTGCAGGCGGCCGCGCCTACGGGTCGCGCCCTGAGCGCCGCGGCGTATCTGGATATGTCTGCCGCCGATCGCAAGGAGCTGCTCAAGTCCAGCGAGATCGTGTACCTGTATCACAACAAGATTGACGCGACGGGGGAGAAGCTCGCCACCGAAAGCGACGTGTTCGACGCATGCGCCGAGAGCGTGGACGAGCTGGTCTCGATCGCCAAGCGCGTGTGCACCGATGCGCCGGGCGCCCGTGTGACGATTACGTCCGATCATGGCTTTTTGTACACGGCAAACGAGCTGCCGGAATGCCTGTTCCTGGGCAAGAATGATCTGCCCGACGACCCGGTGCTCTTTGGCAAACGCCATGCGGTGGTCGCTCAGAGCGATGCCCTGGCCGATATCGCCAACGGCGCGGACGGTAGCCCGTATTTGGCCATGAACATGGACTATGTGGTGCCGGGTGGCGGCTACGTTGGCTTGGCCCCGCGCGGAATCGTGCACTATAAGCGGCCCGGCGGCACCAAGCGCTACGTGCACGGAGGCGTGAGCCTGCAGGAGCTCGTGGTGCCGGTGATTGGATATCGCCGCCTGAGCGCGTCCTCAAAGGAATTCGTCGACACGCAGACGGCTCAGCTGCGCGTGCTCAGCGAAAGCCGCCGCGTTACCAACTCGCTGTTTGGCATTAAGCTGATGCAGGACGAGGCCGCTACGGGCAAGGTGCTGCCGTGCGAGTACGAGTTGGTGTTTACCGACGAGACCGGCAACGAGGTGAGCGATGTGGTGCGCATGCACGCGGACATGACCTCGCCCAACCCGCAGGACCGTGTGACCGAAGCGCGCTTTACGCTTAAGACGGGCGCGTCGTTTGGGTCCGGCTCGTCTCATTTGCTGGTTTGCCGCGACGCCCAGTCGGGCAAGATCGTTTGGCGCGAGACGTACACCATCGCCGTTTCGTTTGCCCCCGTTGCTGACTTTGGTTTTTAGGAGTGTGCCCTATGTTTGATAGCCATGACGACGATCTGTGGGAAGTTCCCTCGATTGATGTGAGCGCGCCGGTGGAGGCTGGGGCGGCTGTGGAGGCCTCGGCGGCTGAGGCCGTCGCGCCTGCCCCGGAGCCGGCGGTCGCTGCGCCTGTTGAGGACGCAGCGACTGCCGAGCCCGCCGAGGGCGAATCCTCGACCGATGGCTATGCCCAGGCTGTTGCCGAGGAACCCGAGGATGAAGGCTACGACATGGATTGCCTGGACGGCAAGCTGCTCGAGCACTTTGGCGGCAAGATCGTGCGCAAGGACCTGACGGCCCTTATGAAGCGCGGTGCCAACGTGCCCACCTTTGTGCTGGAGTACCTGCTGGGCATGTATTGCTCAACCGACGACGAGGAAGCTGTCGAAGAGGGCCTCAACCGAATCCGCAGGATCCTCACCGATAACTACGTGCGTCCCGACGAGTCCGAGCGCATTAAGTCCAAGATCCGCGAGCTGGGTCGCTTTACCATCATCGATAAGGTGACGGCCAAGCTCGACGAGTACAAAGACATCTACGTGGCGTCGTTTGCCAACCTGACCATTGAGCCGTTTGTGATGCCGGCCGAGTACGTGCGCGACTATTCCAAGATTCTCCAGGGTGGTATTTGGTGCATTATGAGCATCGAGTATCGTCGTCCCATGGAAGAGGAAGACGAGTTTGGCATGGAAGTCTTTGGCGACGATGCGCCGCGCCGCTCCAAGGCCAAGCGCAAAAAGCGCGGGCCCGAGGACTCTCCGTTTAGCGTGGCGTCGCTCACGCCCATCCAGATGCCCAACCTGGACCTGGACGCCATGATCGAGGAGCGTCAGTATTTCTCGCGCGACGAGTGGCTCAACATGCTGCTGCGCTCGGCCGGCTATGAGCCCAGCGAGCTTTCCGAGAAAGAGCGCCTGCACTTTATCGAGCGCATGGTGCCGCTGATCGAGCGCAACTACAATCTGTGCGAGCTTGGTCCCCGTGGCACCGGCAAGAGCCACATCTACAAAGAGGTTTCGCCCTACGCCATTTTGCTCTCGGGCGGGCAGACCACCACGGCCAACCTGTTCGGCCGTATGAACTCCATGCGCGCCGATCGCGTGGGCTTGGTGGGCCATTGGGATTGCGTGACGTTCGACGAGGTCGCCGGCATGCGCTTTAAGGACACCAACGCCGTACAGATCATGAAGGACTATATGGCGAGTGGCAGCTACGCGCGCGGCCGCGACCAGATTAACGCCGATGCCTCCATGGTCTTTGAGGGCAACATCAACGACACCGTGCAAAACGTCCTTAAGACCACGCACCTGTTTGATCCGTTCCCGCCGGAGTTTAACAACGATTCGGCCTTCTTCGACCGCATCCACTATTACCTGCCGGGCTGGGAGATTCCCAAGATGCGCTCGAGCCTGCTGACCGGGCATTACGGCTTAATCACCGACTGCCTGTCGGAGTTTTGCAAGGAGATGCGCCGCAAGGACTTTACGCATCATATCGACCGCTACTTCCGCTTTAACAGCGACTTTAACAAACGTGACGAGATCGCCGTGCGCAAGTCCTTTAGCGGCCTGGCCAAGCTGCTGTTCCCTGACGAGGCTATGGACAAGGATGACGTTCGTTGGCTGCTGGACTACGCCATCGAGGGCCGTCGCCGCGTAAAGGAGCAGCTCAAGATTATGGCGGGCGTCGAGTTTATCGACGTCAACCTGGGTTATATGGATGCCGACAATCCGCAGGACGTGCACGTGGTGCGCGTGCCGGAGCAGTCCGAGGATACGTTGATTCCCGACGGGCCGCTGCTGTCCGGTCACGTGTTTGGCGTGGGCAGGTCGCAGGGCGGCGAGGTTGCCGTGTACAAGCTCGAGAACAAGGCCGTTGCCGGCGAGTGCAAGTTTAAGCACGAGGGTGTTGCCTTTAACAAGCCGGTGCGCGATACGCTGGAGGCCGCGTTCGACAACTTTGTGAACCTGGCGAACCGCGTGGCGCCGGGCATGCACATTGGCTCCAAGGATTACCTGCTGTTCTACAACGACCTGCAGAGCAAGGGCCTGTCCGAGGAGGTTTCGCTCGCCGAGTTTGTGGGCCTGTGTTCCGCGGCCTGCAACCGTCCGGTGATGCCCGCGCTGGCGATTCCGGGCATCTTGCGCATGTCGGGCTCCATGGATGAAATCCGCGGGCTCGAGGACATTATGCGCGTGGCCAAAAACGCCGGCGCCAAGCGCGTGATATTGCCGCTGAGCGCCATCGCGGGCCTGCAGAGCGTTTCGTCCGAGATTATCTCGGGGTTGAGCCCGGTGTTCTACATGGATGGCGACCCGGTGGATGCTGCGAAGAAGGCGCTAGATCTGTAGGAGTGCGGGGGAGTGGGGCACTCGGTTGTTCGGGTGTCCTGCGAACATCTTGGTGCGTTTGTGCGTGAGGAGGCCTTGCCATGGCGGACGAGCGTTCTGTTGGTGAGTTGCTCGACGAGCTGTTTGGCTTTGAGTCGCTAGCCAAGCGTCAGACGGCGCTTGAGCAGTACGATCGCGGGGAGCTGGTGTGCAAGGCGCGTTCCCGCGAGCTGCTGGGTGTGCTTAGGGGCGTCGAGGACGCCGAGCACGCTACGCGCGAGTCCACCGTGCGGGCAGTTGATACGTACGTGCGCCGCGTTGAGTCCGATGCCCTTGCGCGCGCTCGCAAGCAAGCAGGCGTTGTGGGTCCGCTGCAGATGGAGCGCCGCTATGCTGCCTTTTTACGCATGGAGGACAAGGCCGAGCTGCTGGCTCGTCTGGAGCAGACGCTTGCGTTTATCGAGGTTAAGCTGCGGGCAAATACCGCAGACAGGGTGCGTGCGGCGTACGATGCCGCAGGCGCTTTGGTGTTGCAGGGCGTGGCGCGTCTGAGTGACGTGCGTGTTGCCGATGCTGTGCCTTTGGACGCCGATCTACTGTGCACGCAGCTGGAACAGATGCGCTGTGCCGCCGATGCGACGGACCTTGCAGGCATGATTACGGCGACGTTTGAGTCCGAGCTGGCCGCGACCGGGTCTCAGGATGCTGGTGCGTCCGTGGGTGATGTGGCTGGCGATGTGGCGCTGGAGCGTGAGCTTACCAACGTGCGCGGTGCTGCCCAGCGGGCTCGCCTGGCTGCACAGGCGTACCGGGCTGAGCGTGCCGCCCGCGTTGCGGGGAGTACGGCTGAGCCGTCGTCGCTGCCGGAACTTGCTTGCGTCGCGTGCGAGACGGGGTGCGATGCCGGGGAGCTTGCCGAGTTGCTCACTCAGGTTAAGAAGTCGTTTGAGACCTATAGGCGCGTTGTTACCGACGGCGGGTTGTTCTGTGCCTTTGGTGCCGGTTCGCCGCATGGGATTTGCCGCGGCAGTAGCTTTTTCGACTACGATGATCGGTTTGACGAAGACGTGTTGGTGGGCGAGTATGACGGTGCTACCAGGCACAATGTTCGGCGCGAAGTTGCGATTCCCGAGCTTGTGGACGAGGCTTCGGCCGACGGCGGCGACTCGCTCGAGGTTGCCGTGGCGCGCATGCGCGAGTTTAACGGGCTCCGCTACGATGGCGTGCTGGACGAGGATCCCGCGCGTCATGTGAACGCGTTTTGGTACGGGCTTAAAAAGCTCAGCCAATATTGCGAGGCTGCTGTACGTGTGGACGAGCGTGCTTGGGACTGCTTTATCGACAAAGTGCAGTTTGCCTACGACGACCCGGTGGGCCGTCTGGCCGCGCAGATGGACGAAAAGCAGGCGGCGGCGTTTGTCGCTGCCGTGGACGCTCTCGGTGCTGGCAAGTAGGGGCCTAGCCCGGCAGGAGGTTTCATCATGAAGGTCAATGTTGATGTAGATCAGCTACGCGAGGGTTTGCTCGACCGCGCGGGGAGTGCGGCCGGCGTGGGCTTTCCCGCCGCCATGCTCGACGTGATGGATATCGAGGATGAGTCGCCCCAAGAGCTCCTAGCCCGAGCCGAACGCGAAGGCCTCGACCTCCGCGACTTTGCCGTCGCCGATGAGGACGACGGTTACGATACAGGCGAGGACTGGTAACCACAACCGTCCCTCAACCCCATTCCTCAATAAGTTGCGGTGAAATAGGGACTGTTTGGCTGCTAGAAGGCCTATTCAGTCCCTATTTCACCGCAACTTAGGAGGGGGCGGGGGCTGCTACGACGCGAGCGTGGCGATGACGGCTTCGTCGCCGGCGTATATGAGGGTGTTGCCGTCGGGGATGATCGTTTGGCCATCGCGCTTGAGCATCACCACGATAAAGGGGTGCTTGTCCTGTGGCACGTCGCGCAGGCGCTGGCCGGCGAGGCGACCGTGGGGCGTTACGGTGACCTCGCGCAGCGTAACCTCGGCACGCTCTTCAAACGTCGGGGCGGCCATAACCAACAGGTCGCCTTCCTCGATCACGGTGTCGCCGTTGGGCAGCACCGGGTGCGCTCCGTCGCGCAGCACCAGGACCACAAGCATGTTCGTAGCGCTGCCGATATCGGCAAGTGAGCGTCCGGCAAACGGATGCCCCGCACCCACCTTGAGCTTAACGAACGACATGCCGTCTTCGTCACGGTAGTCATTAAACGTGCGGCGAACATCGCCTTCCGCATCGATCATGTCGAGCTTCTTTGCCACCGCCGGCAGCAATGAGCCCTGCACCACAATGCTCGACACGGCAATTACAAACACCAGGTCAAACAGGTCGTGACCACCGGGAACGCCGGTCACCACGGCAAAGAGGCTAAAGACGACCGATGCCGCGCCGCGCAGACCCGCCCAGCTTACGAGCGCCACCTGGCGGGGGTTCGTCTTAAAGGGCGTCAGCAGCAGGCCGACGGCGATGGGGCGGCTCACGAAGAGCATAAACGCCATGAGCGCCAGGCCCGGCAGCAGCATTTGCGGCAGGCGGGCGGGCGTCACGAGCAGGCCGAGCAAAAAGAAGATGGTCATCTCGGCCATCTCGGTGAGGGTGTCGAAGAAGTGCGCCAGCTCGACCTTGCCGGTGATGTCGCTCGCGCCCAGCACGATGCCGGCCAGGTACACGGCCAAAAAGCCGTTGCCGCCCAGGTGGCTCGGCAGCGCGTAGGCGACAATCGCCACGGCGAACAAAAAGATGGTCTGCGCGCCCTCGGCCGTTGCGTGCGCGCGCTCAATCAGCCGTGCGCTTGCCCAACCGATGACAAGGCCCAGGCCCACGCCCAGGATGATCTGCTTGGCCAGCAGCACGGAGATGTTAATGTCGCCGCCGGCGGCGAGGGTCGCGAGCACCGCGGTGAGCATGTAGGCGACGGGGTCGTTGGAGCCCGATTCGACCTCAAGCAGCGAATCGGTGCCGTCTCGCAGCGACAGGCTGTGCTCACGCAGGACGCTAAAGACGCTCGCCGCGTCGGTGGATGCCACAACGGAGCCCAGCAGCAGGCCGCTGATCCAGTCGAAGCCCAGTACAAAGTGCGCAAACGCGCCCGTAATGCCGGCGGTGATGACGACGCCGAGCGTGCTCAGCAGCACCGCGGGCACGGCGACGGGCTTGGCGCGGTCGATGTTGGTATTAAAGCCGCCGTAGAACATGATGAACAGCAGCGCCGTGCTGCAGACGGTTTCGGTGAGCGCGTAGTCGCTAAAGTCGATGTGCGCCGGGCCGTTGACGCCCAGCAGCATGCCGAGCGCGATAAAGATGAGCAGGGTGGGGAAGGGGAGCTTTTTGCCGACGGGCTTGATGGTCAGGCACAAAATGATGACGAGGCCGATAAAGAGAAGTATCTGGTTCATGGATGGTGTCCGCTCCTGGGTGGTTGGCGTGGCACGGTCAGT
>CAKUCJ010000040.1 GCA_934643435.1 uncultured Collinsella sp. | reverse complement strand
TCCCATTTGTGGCCGCGTCGTCCCCGTCCGGCAGTTTGTGCGCGGGCGGCAAGGCCGGTGCCGTGGGGTGCCCCCAACTTTCCTGCTTCGAGCAGGTCATCGTTGGTCGATCCGGTTACATCGACCACCGTCAAATGAGCATCCATAACGGCTGCTACCTCCTTAATAAACAAAGCAATCATGCAATGACGTCGAGCGATAGGCACAATGTGAAGCCTTTGTCGCATTTGGACAATTTAATGTTAACACGTCAACAAAGCAAAGAATGCGCTATCCTCTCTTGGTCGATGTAAACACGTCAACAACTCAAAGGAGGTTAGTGATGGGTTTCACGATACTGGGAACGGGCTCGGCACTTCCCGAGCGCAGCGTTTCCAATGACGAGCTGTCCGAGTTTCTCGATACCTCGGATGAGTGGATTTTTACCCGCACGGGTATTAAGAGCCGCCATGTCTGCACCAACGAGTCGCTCGACGACCTTGCCGTTGCAGCAAGCGAGCGGGCGCTCCAGGCATCCGGAATCGATGCGAGCCAGCTGGATCTTATCGTCTGCTCGACGACGACGGGCGACCATCTCGTTCCCGCCGAAGCGTGCGCCGTTGCCGAGCGCTTAGGAGCCGCATGTCCTGCCTTTGACGTCTCGGCAGCCTGTGCCGGCTTTGTATTTGCGCTCGATGTCGCCGAGGGCTATATCGCCCGCGGTCGCGCAAAACGCGTACTTGTCGTCGCAGCCGAGCAGATGACGCGTGCGCTCGACTGGACCGACCGCGCGACGTGCGTGCTCTTTGGTGATGGCGCGGGCGCTGCGGTCATAGAGGCTGGGGGAGAGAATCACCTTGCCGTTGAGCTTTCGACCGCTCCCGATGTCGAGACGCTGCGTGTACCGGGGTTAGCCGGGACCTCGCCGTTCAAGGCTTCTGCGGGCCGCGAGAGCGTGCTTTCCATGAACGGCCGTCGCGTGTTCAAGTTTGGTGTCAATGCGATTTGCGACACGGTCAACAAGCTCGCGAGCGACGCGAGTATCGCGGTTGCGGACATCGACCATTTTGTATTCCATCAGGCCAACGAACGAATTTTGAGCCAAGCGGTCAAGCGTTTGGGTGTGCCAGACGACCGCGTGGTTCGCACGTTGCGCGAAACCGGCAACATCTCGAGCGCCTGCATTCCGCTTGCCCTCGACCGGCTGGCAAGCTCCGGCGCGCTTTGCCCGGGCGACACGATCGCCTTGGTTGGATTTGGCGCCGGTCTGGATATAGGTGGCTACCTGCTTCGCTGGAAGTAGTTGCACATAGGACATAAAAACGCCCCCAGGGCACAAACAAAGGAGAACTACCATGGCAGATCAGAAGACCTTCGAGCGCGTTTGCGACGTTATCCGCGAGACCGCCGGCCTTGACGATGTCGAGATGAAGCCCGAGTCCACGCTCGAGGAGATTGGCCTCGACAGCCTGGGTACCGTCGAGATCCTCGTCGCCGTCGAGGACGAGTTTGGCATTCAGCTCGATACCGAGGAGAACCCCAAGACGGTCGGCGAGTTCGTCGATACGGTCGAGGCGGCATTGGAGAAGTAGTAATGCTCAAGACTCCTCTCTGCGACCTGCTTGGCATCGAGAAGCCTGTGTTTCAGGGTGGCATGGCCTGGATTGCCGACGCCTCGCTGGCGTCGGCCGTGTCCGAGGCGGGTGGCCTAGGCATCATCGCGGCCATGAACGCCGATGCCAACTGGCTGCGCGACCAGATCCACGAGCTGCGCGCCAAGACGGATAAGCCCTTTGGCGTCAACGTTATGCTCATGAGCCCGTTTGTCGACGAGGTGGCACAGGTCGTGATCGATGAGCAGGTGCCTGTCGTCGTGACGGGTGCCGGCAATCCCACCAAGTACATGAAGGCTTGGAACGATGCGGGCATCAAGGTCATTCCCGTCGTGGCTTCGGTGGCATTGGCGCGTCTCGTGGCGCGTCGTGGAGCCACTGCCGTGGTTGCCGAGGGCACCGAATCAGGTGGACATATTGGCGAGACCTCGACGATGGCGCTTGTTCCGCAGGTGGTGGATGCAGTGGATATCCCCGTTGTGGCGGCCGGCGGCATCGCCGATGGTCGCGGTGCGGCAGCCGCCTTTATGCTCGGCGCCGCCGGCGTCCAGGTAGGTACACGCTTTTTGGTTGCAAACGAATGCACCGTATCCGAGCAGTACAAAGAGCTGGTGCTCAAGGCGGGCGACACGTCGACGCGTGCGACTGGTCGCTCGACGGGGCATCCGGTTCGCGCCCTTAAGAGCCCCTTCACCAACGCCTATGCCAAGAGCGAGGCGGCGGGCGCAAGCCCCGAGGAGCTCGGTGCCATGGGCACGGGCGCACTTCGCAAGGCCGCAAAGGACGGTAATTACGAAGAGGGCTCGTATCTGTGCGGGCAGATTGCCGGCATGGTCAACGAGCGCCAAAGCGCGCGCGAGATCGTTGACGACCTGGTCGATGGCGTCGAGCGCGTTTTGAAGGGTGCGTCCGCATGGGTAGCGTAGCGTTTCTGTTTGCCGGCCAGGGTGCCCAGCATCCTGCGATGGGCGTCGACCTGATCGAGGCTTCGCCTGCGGCTGCCGAGGTGTTCGCAATCGCCGATGAGGTGCGCCCGGGGACCAGCGAGCAGTGCCGGAGCGCCTCGAAGGAGGAGCTCTCGCGGACCGAGAACACGCAGCCTTGCGTGTTCGTGCACGACCTGGCCGTCGCCGCCGCCCTGCGCGAGCGCGGCGTGGTGTCTGCCGCCTGTGCAGGATTCTCGCTGGGCGAGGTCGCGGCACTCACCTTTGCGGGGGCATTCGATACGCGAGCGGGTTTTGAGCTCGTGTGCGAGCGTGCAGCATTGATGGCCGCGGCGGCCGAGCGTCACCCCGGCGGCATGCGTGCTGTCATCAAGCTCGATGCGGCGCAAGTCGAGGGCCTGGCAAAACAGGCCGGCGAAGACTGCTGGCCGGTCAACTACAACAGCCCGCAGCAGACCGTTGTGGCTGGAGCGCCCGAGGCACTGCAGGCGCTCGACGTCCTGGTAAAAGAGGCCGGCGGCCGCGCCATGAAGGTCGCGGTGTCAGGCGCATTCCATAGCCCCTATATGGCCGAGGCGACCTGTGGCCTTGCTGCATATATCGAGGCCGGTCACGCGCCGTCTCCGCTGCTGATTCCGGTCATGGCAAATATGACAGCGGCGCCCTATCCGGCCGACCCACAGGCGGCTTCCGATGTGCTGGCCCAGCAGGTGAGCCATGCCGTGCGTTGGGTCGACACACTGCATGCGCTGCAGGAACAAGGCGTCGACACATTTATCGAGGTCGGCCCCGGCAAAACGCTGTCGGGCCTGGTCAAGCGCACGCTAAGCGACGTTTGCGTGTATTCGTGCGAGACGGCCGAGCAGGTCGCGGCCATCGCCGATGAGCTTGCGTAGCGAATCGGTTTCTACCCGAAAGGAATGACATGGGCAATGTATGCGATGGCGCGCTCGAGCGCGACGGTTCGCGCCGCGTGGCGCTGGTCACGGGCGGATCGCGCGGCATCGGTCGCGCTTGTGCCGTGGGTCTGGCGGAGGATGGCTACGATATCGCCGTCGTCTATGCCGGCAGCGTCGATGCGGCGCACGAGACGTGCGAAGCATGCGAAGTGGCCGGCGCCACGGCGCGCGCATATCAATGCGACGTGGCCGACCCCGATGCCGTCAATGCGTGCGTGGAAGCGGTTCTCAGCGACTTCGGTTCCATTTGGGCACTCGTCAACAACGCCGGCATCACCCGCGATGGCTTGCTTATGCGCATGGGTGACGACGCTTTCGATCGCGTGCTCGATGTCAATCTGAAGGGCACGTTCAACACGACGCGTGCGCTCACCAAGACCTTTATGCGCCAGCGCGGCGGTTGCGTCATCAACATGAGCTCGGTCGTGGGCCTGATGGGCAATGCCGGACAAGCCAACTACGCCGCCTCCAAAGCGGGCGTGATCGGCCTGACCAAAGCGGTGGCGCGTGAGCTTGCGCCTCGCGGCGTGAGGGTTAATGCGGTCGCCCCCGGGTTTGTCGAGACCGATATGACGGCAAAGCTCTCGGATAAGGTGCGCGCGGCGTGTGAGGAGCAGATTCCCCTTAAGCGCATGGCGCGTCCCGAGGAAGTTGCCGGCGTGGTGCGCTTTTTGGCAAGCGATACGGCGGCCTACATTACGGGCGAGGTCGTGCGCGTCGACGGCGGAATGGCGATGTAGAAATCAGAGCTGGCACATACATCGGCTTAGATGAGGAGACCATGATGGAACAGAGAGTTGCAATTACCGGCATCGGCGCCGTATCGCCACTCGGCAACACCGCGCTTGCCACCTGGGCGGCTATGTGCGCCGGTACGTGTGGTATCGGCCCGATCACGCACTTCGATACGGACGCGTTTGCCGTCAAGGTGGCGGCCGAGGTCAAGGGCTTTGACGGTACCGAGTACTTTGGCAAGCGTGACGCCAAGCATCTCGACCACTGCGTTCAGTTTGCGATGGCGGCGTCGGACGAGGCCATGCACGATGCGGGGCTCGATGCCGAAGGCGCGATCGACCACGAGCGCCTGGGCGTATACGTGGGGTCGGGCGTGGGCGGCATGACGACGCTCGTCGACAACGTCCATACGATCGCCGATCGCGGACCCCGCCGAGCATCGCCTTACATGATCGCGATGATGATTCCCAACATGGCTTCGGGCAATATTGCGATCCGTCACAAGGCAAAGGGCCCGACCCTGCCCGTCGTGACCGCGTGCGCGACCTCGGCCCATGCGGTGGGCGAGGCGTTCCGCGCCATCAAGCACGGCTATGCCGACGCAATCCTTGCGGGTGGCAGCGAGGCGGCTATCATCCCCGACGCCGTTGCGGGCTTTACGTCCTGCCGCGCGCTCACCACCAACCCCGATCCTCAGACGGCGTGCCGCCCGTTCGATGCGAACCGCGACGGCTTTGTGATGGGCGAGGGTGCCTGCGTGCTTGTGCTCGAGGGCATGGAGCATGCACAGGCTCGCGGCGCCCATATTTACGCCGAGGTCGTGGGCTACGGCAACACCGACGATGCCTACCACATCACGAGCCCCGATCCCGAGGCGACCGGCATTGCCCGCGCGATTTCGCAGGCCGTGGCCGAGGGCGACGTCAAACCGTCCGAGGGTCTCTACATCAACGCCCACGGCACGTCGACCAAGCTCAACGATTCGTCCGAGACGGCGGGTATCAAGCGAGCGCTTGGCGAGGATGCGGCGCGCGCCGCGCACGTCTCGTCAACCAAGTCGATGACCGGGCACATGATCGGTGCCACGGGTGCTATCGAGGTCATGGCTTGTGCCATGGCGCTCGAGCAGGGCGTGGTGCCGCCGACCATTAACTACAACACGCCCGATCCCGCCTGCGATCTCGATTACACACCCAATCGCGCGGTTCGTGCCGACCTTACCTGGGCGCTTTCGACCAACCTGGGCTTTGGCGGCCACAACGCCGCCATCGCGCTGCGCAAATATGCAAGGAGCTAGAGCATGGATTCCAAAAGACTTGCCGAGATAGCCGATGTTATGGAAGACCGCGGCCTCACGCGCGTGCGCGTGGAGGAGCCCGATGGCACCGCGGTCGAACTTGAGCGAGCGAGCGCCGCGCAGCCGGTTGCCGTACCCATGCCCATGCCGAGTGCCGTGGCTGCTCCGGTTGCTGCTCCTGCAACTGCACCTGCCGCACCGGAGCCCGCCGCGCAAGCGCCCGCTGCCGCGCCGGAGCTCATGGGCGCCGAGGTCACGGCTCCCATGGTCGGCGTCTTCTACGCCGCCCCGGCGCCGGGCGACGAGCCGTTTGTACGCGTGGGCTCCAAGGTCAAGGCCGGCGAGACGCTCTGCATCATCGAGGCCATGAAGGTCCTCAACGAGGTGACGGCAGAGGCGGACGGCGAGGTGCTCGAGATCTGCGTAGCCGACGGCGACCTCGTGGAGTTTGGCAGCTGCCTCATGAGGATCGGATAGGTGATATCCATGAACAAGGAAGAGCTTAAAGAACTGTTGCCGCATCGCGAGCCCATGCTGTTGCTCGACGAGGCAGAGCTGGTGGGCGACGAGGCTCACGGTAAGATCACGATTACGGGCGATGAGTACTTTTTGCAGGGACATTTTCCGGGAAACCCGGTCGTCCCCGGCGTGATTCAGTGCGAGATGCTCGCCCAGAACTGCTGCGTGCTGCTGATGGGCGATGAGGAGGCGCGCGGCGCGACGCCGTTCTACACGAGTCTGGACAAGGTGCGTTTTAAGCGTCCGGTGCGCCCGGGCGACACGGTGGATCTGGTGTGCTCCATCACGCGTGCGCGCGGGCCGTTCCGCTTTGCGACGGGTACCGCGAGCGTCAACGGTGAGGTTTGCTGCCGCGCCGATATGTCTTTTGCACTCATGCACGAAAGTTAAGGAAGGCTTCATGTTCGACAAAGTGCTCATCGCCAACCGCGGCGAAGTCGCGGTCCGTGTTATCCGCGCGTGCCGCGATATGGGCATCAAGACCGTCGCCGTTTATTCCACGGCCGATGCGGACGCGCTGCACGTGCAGCTTGCCGACGAGGCGTATTGCATCGGCGGCCCGCGTCTTGCCGAGAGCTACCTCAACGACGATGCCGTGCTCACCAGTGCCGTCAAGTCGGGCGCAAAGGCAATCCATCCCGGCTATGGCTTCTTTTCCGAAAAGGCGAGCTTCGTGCGCGACTGCGACAAGTATGGTCTGGCGTTTGTCGGCCCCTCTGCCGAGGTCATCGACAGCATGGGCGACAAGGACGCCGCGCGCCGAACGGCTGCCGCCGCGGGTGTGCCCATCGTGCCGGGCTGCGATTTGCTCAAAAGCCCCGAGGAGGCGACGGCCGAGGCCGAGCGCATCGGCTGCCCCGTGCTCATCAAGGCGCGCGCGGGCGGCGGCGGTCGCGGTATTCGCAAGGTCGAGCGCGTGGAAGATGCGGCAAAGGCGTTCATCGAGGCGCGTGCCGAGGGCGAGGCCGTTTTTGGCGACGGCGAGTGCTACATGGAGAAGTTCGTCGCGCCGGCGCACCACGTCGAGGTGCAGATTATGGCCGATAAGCAGGGCCATGTGTTTTCGCTCGGCGAGCGTGAGTGCTCGGTGCAGCGCCGCAACCAAAAGCTGATCGAGGAGAGCCCCGCGCCGTGCCTCGACGGACGCGATGATATTCGCGCGCGCATGCACAAGGCCGCGCGCGACCTGGCTCGTGCCGTTGGCTATGAGGGCGCTGGCACCATTGAGTTTTTGTACTCAGATGACGGCAATTTCTACTTTATGGAAATGAACACGCGTTTGCAGGTGGAGCATCCGGTTACGGAGTTTGTGACCGATACCGACTTGGTCAAGTGGCAGCTGCGCGTGGCTGCCGGCCAGCCTCTGCCCTTTGAGCAGGAGGACATGCCAGTCCGCAATCACGCCATGGAGTGCCGCATCAATGCCGAAACGCCGGACTTTCTGCCGTCATGCGGAACGGTCACCGCGTTGCGTGTGCCGGGTGGTCCGCGCGTGCGCTGGGATTCGGCCATGTTTACCGGTGCGAACGTTCCGCCGTACTACGACTCCATGCTCGGCAAACTCATCGTGTGTGCGCCCACGCGTGACGGCGCCATTCGCAAGATGCGCTCGGCCCTGGGCGAGCTCGTGATTGAGGGCGTGAGCGAAAACAGCGAGCTTCAGCTCGACGTGCTGGCAAACGACGAGTTCCTGTCGGGCATGTATCACACCAATCTGATGGGGCATCTCTATGCTGATGAATAGAAAAGCGAAGACGGTCAATGTCCTTGAGGGGCCGATGACCGAGTCATGCGCCGAGTTTCCCGCGCGCCACGTGTTTATCAAGTGCCCGGAGTGCCGCCGTGTGATCGATGAGGCACGCCTGCACGACAACCTCGAGGTCTGCCCTCGTTGCGGCAAACACTTTCGCGTGAGCGGTCGCGCGCGCGTGCGCATGACGGTCGACGAGGGAACGTTTGAGGAATGGGATGCCAATCTGGCGTCAGAGGACTTCCTCTCGTTTCCCGGCTATGCCGACAAGCTTAAGAGCACGTGCGAGCGTTCAGGCGAGCGCGACGCCGTCGTGTGCGGCAGGGGTAAAATCTGCGGCTGCGATACCGCGCTCTTCTTTATGGACGCCAACTTTATGATGGGCTCGATGGGCTCCGTGGTGGGCGAAAAGATCTGTCGCGTCTTTGAGCGCGCGACAGAGCTGGGATTGCCGGTTGTCGGCTTTACCGTTTCGGGCGGTGCGCGCATGCAAGAGGGCGTAACTTCGCTCATGCAGATGGCCAAAATCTCTGCGGCGGTTAGGCGCCACAGCGAGGCGGGCGGCCTGTATATCACGGTGCTCACCGACCCCACGACCGGAGGCGTAACCGCGAGCTTTGCCATGGAAGGCGACATTATCCTGGCCGAGCCCGATGCCCTGACGGCATTTGCCGGCCCGCGCGTGATCGAGCAGAACATGCACAAGCGTCTGCCCAAGGGATTCCAGCGCTCCGAGTTTTTGCTGGAGCACGGCTTTTGCGATGCCGTTGTTCCGCGTGGCGAGATTGCGCTCACGGTGGGCGAACTGCTGGCGCTGCACGAAGGGCACGCGCCCGGCCTGGGGGCACCGCATGAAATCGTGCATGCGGGTCGCCGCGGCAAAAAGCTGGGACACTTGTTTAAGCGCTCGGCGGCACCAAAAACCGCGCTCGAGATTGTCAAGCAGACCCGCTCGGCAGATCGCGCCACGGCGGGTGAGATGATCTCGCTGGGCCTGGATGGATTTGTGGAGCTGCATGGCGACCGTTACTTTGGCGACGATGCCGCCGTGGTGGGTGGCATTGGCTGGAA
>CAKUCJ010000039.1 GCA_934643435.1 uncultured Collinsella sp. | reverse complement strand
GCATCGATAACTTATATATCAACGCAATAAACCCGAGCGCGAGGGCGTTTGGGTTTATTATTGAAGCGTATGTAACCTGGCGGCGCCACACCGCCTGTTAGTAGGGAGACACATGAACGTTCTGGTCGTCAACGCAGGATCTTCGACCCTTAAGTATCAGGTCATCGATACCAAGTCCCACAAGGTGTCCGCAAAGGGCTCCTGCGAGCGCGTCTGCTTTACCGGCGGTACCTTCACCCACGCTGCCAACGGCTCCAAGAAGGTGACCGAGAACATCGAGTTCCCCGACCACAAGGTCGCCATCGAGGTCGTCCTGAAGGACCTCGAGGCCAACGGCGTCAAGATCGAGGGCATTGGCCACCGCATCGTTCAGGGCGGTTGGTACTTTGGCGATTCCTCCCTCGTTGACGAGGACGTTCTCGCCAAGATTCGCGAGGTCGCTCCGCTCGCTCCGCTGCACAACAACCCCGAGGCCAACGTTATCGAGTTCTGCCTGGAGCAGTATCCCGACCTGCCCAACGTCACGGTCTACGACACCGCTTTCCACTTCAACATGCCCGAGGTCGCCAAGACCTACGCCCTGCCCAAGGACGTCTGCGACAAACTGCACATCCGTAAGTACGGCGCCCACGGCACCAGCTACCGCTACATCTCCAAGAAGGTTGCCGAGATGACCAACGGCGAGGCCCGCAAGGTCGTCGTGTGCCACATCGGCTCCGGCGCTTCCCTGTGCGCTATCGAGGACGGCAAGTGCATGGACACCACCATGGGCTTGACGCCGCTCGACGGCGTCATGATGGGTACCCGTTGCGGCTCCATCGACCCGGCTACCGTGTGCTACCTGCAGCGCGAGGGCGGCTACACCTTCGACGAGGTTGACGAGATGATGAACAAGAAGTCCGGCCTCATGGCTGTGACCGGTGGC
Source organism: uncultured Collinsella sp. (assembly GCA_934643435.1). GTDB lineage: Bacteria > Actinomycetota > Coriobacteriia > Coriobacteriales > Coriobacteriaceae > Collinsella. The sequence continues at coordinate 8,086 of CAKUCJ010000039.1, read as the reverse complement.
AAGACCAACGACTGCCGCAACGTCGAGGAGCTCGCCGCTGCTGGCGATCCTGAGGCTCAGCTCGCCTTCGATATGTTCGTCTACAAGATTGCCGCCAAGGCCGCCGAGATGGCAACCTCCATGTGCGGCATGGACACGCTCGTCTTTACCGCCGGCATTGGCGAGCACGCTCCGGCTGTCCGCGCCGGTGTGGCCGACCGTTTGGCCTTTATGGGCGTCAAGATGGATCACGCTCGCAACGCTCTGCGTGGCGATGGTGCCTGGTGCCTGTCCGCCAAGGATTCCAAGGTCAAGATCTTCGTCATCCCCACGGACGAGGAGTTTATGATCGCTTCCGACGTCGAGCGCATCGTCAACGGCAAGTAATTGATGCGAGGGGAGGGGACTGGATGGCCTTGTGCCGTTCAGCCCCCTTTTATGCGCTTTGAGCGAAGAGTTTAATAGATAATTATTGAACTCTGATAACTTCTTATTAAGGATACGGCCGCCTTATGGGTTTGCCGACCGTACTGTAATCACGAAGGAGTCTCATGAACGTACTTGTTGTCAACGCCGGCAGCTCGAGCCTTAAATATCAGCTTTTGGACACCGATACCCGCGAGGTTTTCGCCAAGGGTAACTGCGAGCGTATCGGCTCGGAGATGGGCATCTTTGGCCACTCCGAGAACAGTGGCTCCAAGCAGACCGAGGAGATTCCCTTCCCTGATCATCGCTGCGCCATTGCGCGCGTGCTCGAGGAGCTCGAGAAGACCGACTTTACGATCGATGGCATCGGCCACCGTATCGTTCAGGGCGGCTGGTACTTCGATGATTCCGCGGTCGTCGACGATGAGGTCATGGCCAAGATCCTTGAGGTGGCGCCGCTTGCCCCGCTGCACAACTACGGTGAGGCCGCAGCGATTGAGTATTGCCGTGAGAAATATCCGGAGCTGCCCAACGTGGCCGTCTTCGATACGTCGTTCCATATGACGATGCCCGAGGTCGCCTACACCTACGCCCTGCCCAAGGACGTGTGCGACAAGTATCACGTGCGCAAGTACGGCGCCCACGGCACGAGCCACCGTTACGAGTGGATGATGGCCAAGGAGATCTTGGGTAATCGCTGCCACCGTCTGCTTTCGTGCCATCTGGGCAACGGCGCTTCGCTCGCCGCTATCGAGGACGGTGTGTGCCGCGATACCACGATGGGCCTCACGCCGCTCGACGGCCTGATGATGGGTACCCGTTGCGGTTCCATCGACCCGGCCACCGTGTGCTACCTGCAGCGCGAGGGCGGCTACAGCTACCAGGAAGTCGACGACATGATGAACAAGCAGTCTGGCCTGCTTGCCATCTCGGGTATCTCCAACGACGCCCGCGACATCCGTACGCGCGCCTCCGAGGGCGACGAGCGCTGCCTGCTCGCCTTCGACATGTTCGCCTACAAGGCTATGCAGCAGGCCGGCTCCATGATCGCCTCCATGGCGGGCGTGGACACCATCACCTTTACCGCCGGCATCGGCGAGAACGACTGGTCGATCCGCAAGGCCTTCTGCGATTGCTTTGAGTGGCTAGGCGTGCGCATCGACAACAACAAGAACCGCGAGGCCGTGGGCAACGGCCCGCAGGTCATCAGTGCCGCCGGCTCCACCGTCACGGTCATGGTTATCCCCACCGACGAGGAATACATGATCGCCCACGACGTCGAGCGCCTGACCGGTAACAACTAACGCATTCGTCTGCAATTGAGAGAAAGGCCTCCAGAGCAACGGCTCCGGAGGCCTTTTTACTAACAAGCGGAAATACCAGTCCCAAAGTGACCATCACCAGTAACGCCTGCGCTCCCAGCAACGGCACCCGATCATTCAGATTCTCTGCCCCAGCTCGTAGCCAAGCCGCCGTCCACCCCAGATTCCCTGAATGCCACGTGATAGTAGAAGGCCGCACAGGGTAACCCCTGAAAACAATCCGCAGACCAGAAACGCCCCCGTTCGTAGCTCCGAAGGAGCAGAACGGGGGCGTTTCATTGGTCGAGGACGTTTTCAGGGGTTAGCCCGTACGGCCTTCGGGCGAGTGCGTACGCTACTCAGCCATCTGAGCCTGGACGGCGGTGATGGCCACGACACCCACGATGTCGTCGGCAGAGCAGCCGCGCGACAGGTCGTTGACCGGCTTGGCAATGCCCTGCAGGATGGGGCCGTAGGCGTCGGCACCGGCGAAGCGCTGGACCAGCTTGTAGCCGATGTTGCCGGCCTCGAGGTCGGGGAACACGAGCACGTTGGCCTTGCCGGCGACAGAGGAGCCGGGGGCCTTGAGCTGGGCGACGGTGGGGACGATAGCGGCGTCGAGCTGCAGGTCGCCGTCGATGGCGAGCTCGGGAGCCTTCTCCTGGCAGAACTTCACGGCCTCCTGGACCTTCTTGGCGACCTCGCCGCCGGCGGAGCCCATGGTGGAGTAGGAGAGCATGGCCACGTGCGGCTCGACATTGCCCATGAAGGTGGACCAGGAGTGAGCGGAGGCGATGGCGATCTCGGAGAGCTCGTCAGAAGACGGGTTGATGTTGAGGCCGCAGTCGGCAAAGATCAGCGTGCCGTCGGTGCCAAACTGCGGGGTGTCGGTGCACATCACGAAGAAGGCCGAGACCAGCTTGGTGCCCGGGGCGGTCTTGAGGATCTGCAGCGCGGGGCGCAGAGTGTCGGCGGTGGAGTGACAGGCGCCGGAGACCAGGCCGTCGGCATCGCCCATCTTGACCATCATGGTGCCAAAGTAGGTGGCATCCATCACCTGGGCGCGAGCCTGCTCGATGGTGACGCCCTTCTTGGCGCGGAGCTCGGCAAACTTCTGTGCGTACTCCTCGTGCTTCTCGGCGTTGCGCGGGTCGATAACGGTGGCGCCGGGGACGTTGATCTCGTCGGGGTTGCCAAGGATGACGATCTTGGCCAGACCCTCCTCGATGATCTTGGTGGCCGCGACGATGGTGCGTGGGTCCTCGCCCTCGGGCAGGACGATGGTCTTAAGGTCGGCCTTGGCGGCAGACTTCATACGGTTTAGGAAATCTCTCATGTTACTCCTTACAAGCGTTCCGCTAAGCTCCAGGCCCTCGGTTGTACACGAATAAACCCGCTGCTAGCGGGTTTACCTTTCAATAATGTACGCCGCGGTGCTTGAGCTTTCCTTGTGTGGCAAGCTCATTATAGGACGCATTAGCGCTATAATCGCTCTGATAAATATGTCTCGACGTATGTTCGAGAAAAAGCCCAGTTAAAAAGCGTGTGGCTTTTGACAAGGAGTATCGATGCAGATTACCTCAGGCCTGCCTGAAGGCTTTAATGCCGGTGCGTACGACATGATCGTTGTCGGTGCCGGGTACGCTGGTGCCGTTTGTGCCCGCCGTCTTGCCGAGACTATCGGCTATCGCGTTGCCGTTCTGGAGCGTCGTAGCCACATTGCGGGCAATGCCTACGACTGCGCTGACGAGGCTGGAATCCTGATCCACGAGTACGGTCCGCACATTTACCACACCTTTAACGAGCGCGTGCACAATTTCCTGTCGCGCTTTACCAAGTGGACGGACTATCAGCACAAGGTGCTTGCCAACATCAACGGCACTCTTATGCCCGTGCCCTTCAACCACGCGAGCCTCAAGCTTGCTTTTGGCGATGAGCGCGGCGAGGAGCTGTATCAGAAGCTCGTGGAGACCTTTGGCAAGGACGTCAAGGTGCCCATTATGGAGCTGCGCAAGAAGAACGACCCGGATCTTGCCGAGGTCGCCGATTACGTCTACGAGAACGTCTTTTTGCATTACACCATGAAGCAGTGGGGTCAGACTCCCGACCAGATCGATCCCTCGATCACTGGTCGCGTTCCCGTCTTTGTGGGTGATGACGATCGCTACTTCCCGCAGGCCCCCTTCCAGGGTATGCCGCAGGACGGCTACACTGCGCTGTTCGAGCATATGCTCGATCACGACCTGATCGATGTATTCTGCGACGTGGACGCTCGCGATCTCTTTGAGATCGATGAGACCACCGTCAAGGTCGACGGTAAGGTCTATGGCGGCGAGATCGTCTACACCGGTCCGCTCGATGAGCTGTTCAACCTCGACCTAGGTGCCCTGCCGTACCGCACGCTCGATATGAAGTTCGAGACGCTCGATATGGATCAGTTCCAACCCGTGGGCACCGTCAACTACACCACGAGCGAGGACTACACGCGCATTACCGAGTTCAAGAACATGACCGGTCAGGTCCTGCCCGGCAAGACCACCATCATGAAGGAATACTCCAAGGCCTATACGCCCGGCTCGGGCGAGACGCCGTACTACGCCATTCTTGAGCCCGAGAACCGCGAGCTCTATGAGCGCTATCTTGAGCGCGTCCAAAACCTGACGAACTTCCACCCGGTGGGTCGTCTGGCCGAGTATCGCTACTACGACATGGACGCCGTGACCAATTCTGCCCTCGATCTTTCGGATGAGATTATCGCCTGCCATGCATAAAGTCATAACATTCGGTATTCCCTCGTATAACGCCGCCAAGGACATGGACCATTGCATCACCTCCATCTTGGAGGGGAGCAATTATGCCACCGATATCGAGATTATCGTGGTGGACGACGGCTCCAAGGACGAGACGGCCGCCAAGGCCGACGAGTGGGAGGCCCGTTATCCCGGTATCATCCGCGCGGTACACCAGGAGAACGGCGGCCACGGTATCGCCGTCCTTTCGGGCTTGCGCGAGGCGCAGGGTACGTACTACAAGGTCGTAGACTCCGACGACTGGCTCGACGGCGCGGCCCTTTCGACCATGCTGTCGATCCTGCGTGGCTTCGAGGAGCGCGACCAGCGCGTCGACCTGTTTATCTCCAACTACGTGTACGAGAAGGTCTACGAGGGCACGCATACCGCTATTGGCTACAAGTTTGCCCTGCCGCGTAAAAAGATTTTTACCTGGGATCAGATCGGGCACTTCCGTCTGGACCAGAATCTGCTTATGCACAGTCTGTGCTATCGCACGGACGTGCTGCGCGAGTCCAACCTGCCTATGCCGCCGCACACCTTCTACGTGGATAACATCTACGCCTATGTACCGCTGCCGCGCTGCAAGACCATGTACTACGCCGACATCGACCTCTACCGCTACTTCATTGGCCGCGAGGGCCAGAGTGTCAACGAGGCTACGATGGTCAAGCGTCTGGACCAGCAGTTCCGCGTTACGCGCATCATGATGGAGTCGTTCCATCTGTACGGCGATGTTGAGTCTTCGCGCCTGCGCTCGTACATGATGGGCTACTTCACCATGATGATGGCGATCTGCTCGGTGCTCACCAAGCTTTCCGAGGAAGAATGCGCCGATGAGCGTCTAAAGACGCTGTGGAATGATCTGAAGGCTTACGACGAGCGCATGTATCGTCGCGCACGTTATGGTGTGGTGGGCTTCTTTACCAACCTGCGTGGACGAGCCGGAGACAAAACCGCACTCGGCCTATACCGTCTTGCCTCAAAGATCTTCAAATTCAACTAGCACGGAAACGCTCGGGTAACGGGGACCCCTGGTCCTTAACTTGCTACTTCGAACAGTCCTGCGCAAGACGGAGGCGCCACTGGCGCCTCCTTTGCGTGCGGAACTCGTATCAAGTTAAGGACCAGGGGTCCTCTGCTATGTCCAGCTTAATGGCAGGCTGCTGAATTTGAAGATCTTCGACGCGCGGTACACAGGGGCCTGGGCTGAAAAGAAGCTGGTTGGTAGGTTGCCCGGTGGGGCTTGGTTACGTTTGTCGCGAGTTCCGCACGAGCCGAAGAGCACTTAATGTGCTCTTCGTGCGAGCCAGGACTGTAGAGCAGCAAACGTAATCAAGCCCCGCCGGGCAATCGGACGAGCTGGTTTACTTCGCGGCGCCGGGGATGCCGTGGGAGGTTTTGGCGGATTTGGCTCCGTTTACGATGGCGGTCTGTAGGGCCCATACGGCGAGCATGCCCAGCAGGTCTAGGGGTACGGCGGCGCTTGCCTGGGTGCCCAGTTTGCCGCTGGCGAGGGTGTAGATGGTGTCGCCGTCGTTGGTGGTGTGCGTGGGGCGAATGGCGTGCGCGTAGGCGTCTGCGGCCATCTGGGAGACCTTGGTGGCCTGGGCCTTGGTGAGCTCCACGTTGGTGACGATGCAGCTGATGGTGGTGTTGGTGCGGTCGAGCGGCATTTGCATGGAGCCGGCGGTGGCAAATGCCGCGAGCTCCATGTCGACGATCTGGTCGCTATCGGCTGCGGCTCGCATGCCGGCGACCCACTCGCCGGTGAGGGGGTCAACGACGTTGCCGCAGGCGTTGACCGAGACCACGGCACCCACCTTGACGGGACCGAGTGCCACGGCGGCGGCGCCAAGGCCGGCCTTCATGCAGGTGGCAGGACCCATGAGCTTGCCCACCGTGGCGCCGGTGCCGGCGCCTACGTTGCCCTGCTCGAGTGTGGTGGGGGTGTTATCGAGCGCCTCGCGCACGGCGGCGATGCCAGCATCGATGTCGGGGCGCACCGTGGGGTCGCCATAGGCGAGGTCAAAGATGCAGCTGGAGCACACGATGGGCACTTGCGTGGGGCCGACGGGCAGGCCGATGCCGCGGCTCTCGAGCTCGCGGGCAACACCGCTTGCGGCCTCGAGGCCAAAGGCCGATCCGCCCGAGAGGCAGACGGCATGAACCTTGTCGACGGTGTTCTCGGGGCGCAGCAGGTCGGTTTCGCGCGATGCCGGTGCACCGCCGCGAACGTCAACGCCGCCGGTGGCGCCTTCGGCTGCCACGATTACGGTGCAACCGGTGCCGGCCTCCTCGTCCGTATAGTTGCCAAAGCAAAAGCCATCGACATCGCAAACGTCAATGGCCTCAAGCAGTGTATCCATGTTTTACTCCTATCGGTTTTCCGCCGGGCCTTATGCCCGGTCGGGATCCGTGCGGTACGCCAAAATTGTAGGCGCTGGGGGATACCCAGCGCCAGATGCAATTACGATAGTTTTTGAATCGCGCGCGCGACGCGTGCGATGGGCAGGCCCACCACGTTGTAGAAGTCGCCCGAAATATCATGCACGAGCATGCGCCCGCCGACGCCCTGGATGCCGTAGGCGCCAGCTTTGTCCATGGGCTCGCCTGAGGTGACGTATCGCTCAATCTGCTCGTCGGTGAGCTCATAGAACGTCACGTCGGTCACATCGACAAACGACAGGCTCTCGGCGGCGTGCGGGGCTGTGGCGTCCCCGGCTCTAACGATGCAGACGCCGGTTGCGACCTGGTGCGTGCGCCCCGAGAGCTCGTGGAGCATGGTGCGGGCTTCGTCCTCGTTTGCCGGCTTGCCCAAAATCTTGCCATCGAAGGTGACGATGGTGTCGGCCGCGATGGTCAGCTCACTGGGATCGGCGTGCTCGGTGGCAACGGCGGCAGCCTTATCGCGAGCTAAGCGCTCGACAAGCGTAAGCGGAGCCTCACCGTCAAACGGCGTTTCATCGATATCGGCAGGAATGATGCGGATGTCATAGCCCGCCTCGCGCATCAGCTCGATACGGCGCGGCGATTGCGAAGCCAAAATCATAGCTGGATGCCCTCGGCGACCTTCTCGACAGCCTTGTCGCCGGCGAGCGTGCGAAGCAGCTCAAGCGCAAAGGGGAGCGACTGGGCCATGCCACTGGCGGTGATGATGTTACCGTCCTGCGTGACCTTCTCGCCGGTATAGGTGCCCTCGGGGAAGCTCTTCTCAAAGCCGGGGAAGCACGTGGCATGGCGCCCCTCGAGCAGGTCGAGCTCGCCTAGGATAAACGGCGCGGCGCAGATAGCGGCAACGTGCTTGGTCGCGGCGAACTCGCAGACCACGTCGCAGACGCGCTGATCAGCGCGCAAATTGGTAGCGCCGGGCAGACCGCCGGGCAGCACGACGCAGTCGTACTCGTCAAAGTTGATCTCGTCAAAGAGCGCATCGCAGGTCACGGGGATCTGCAGCGAGCTCACGACCTCGCGCGTGGGCATGATAGAGACGAGCGTGGCACGCACGCCGCCGCGACGCATGACATCGACCATGGTCAAGCATTCAATAGTTTCAAAGCCATCGGCGGCGAGAACGGCAACGCTGGGCAT